>JAAYQS010000040.1 GCA_012519155.1 Clostridiales bacterium | reverse complement strand
TTGTTCTTGGATAAATTTTATTACCATCTGGAATAACCATATTTTAAATCTCCTTTACTATAAAATTTTAGATTATTCCAGTAAATACAATGCACATTTTCATAATAAGCACCCCCACTATACTTAAATTTTAATAGTGTAAATAAATATATTCAAGTGCTAGTCAATTATAATTTAGTATAATTATAACATTTAATAATTTTAATTAATACTTTTTAAAGATATTATTTCACCTAAAAGCATACACAATGACATTCCAATTGATAAATAACCTATAGCACTACCAATTGCTATTCCAAAGCCCATACCTAATACCATATATGAAGTATTGTTTTTTGATTTGTTAGCGCAAGCTATTGCTATACTTAATCCTATTAGAATAAATGGTAATGCTGCTAAGATAAACTCTATAATACTATCCATAAGAATTCCCCCTTAAAGTATTATTAATATAATTTACTATAATATATTTTTAAAATTAATTTTACAAGAATACTAAATATAAATGTAGCTAATAATGTAAAAAATACCGTTATACTAAAATATCCTGAAGTAACTGTAGCTAATCCTAATCCGATTATAATAAAATTAACTGCCTTGCCACCAATTTTTTGTTCAATAAATTTTGTACGTTCATCATGTTCTGTTATATAAAGTTTTTTAAGTTCAGTTTCATCTTTTAAAGCTCTAATATATTGTCCTAAGTAATAAGCCATAACTATTTGTATTCCTACACAAATTCCCATATTAAATCCTGAAATATAATTACCTGCACTACTGTCAGAATCTACTACCATGTGAAATATTCCAAATAACAGTAAGATAAGTACTATAAAGTTATAAACACTGGCAAATGCTATTCGCCTTTTTAATACTTTTTTAAAATCTTCCATTTAAATCCCCTCCACATCTGAAAAATCAAATACATCTTCTATTGATAAATTAAAATATTTTGCAATTTTATAAGCTAAAACAAGAGATGCAGTATATTTTTCACATTCTAGTGAAGTAATTGTCTGTCTTGTTACTCCTACTGCCATTGCCAGTTCTTCTTGAGATATTTTATTTTTTTTCTTAATTCTGCTATTCTTGTTTTCAAAAATAACGCCTCCAAAATGCAATGTTCACTTTGCATTTTCAGTATAGTATACTTTGCAAAAAATGTCAAGTTTGCTTTGCATAAAAGCAAAAAAATAAGACCCCTTTTAGAGTCTTATTTATTCTTTAATTAAGCATTGTAAATTTCTTCTGCAAGCTTTTCTATATCATTAATTGTATCATCATTAACAGCAGCATGAACAGTTACTACTTTATCTACAAATTTAATATCTTTACTTTTTTCAAATCTAGATTTCATAGCTTTTGCAGCTGTTGGAGCCCATGAACCATTTTCTATTAAACCTATTGTACGGTTTTGATAATTTCTTTCTGTAAGGTGATCTATAAAGTCTCTCATAAATGGGAACACATCACCGTTATATGTTGGTGTAGCAAGTACAAGCTTACCATATCTAAATGCATCTGCCACTGCCTTTGACATATCGCATCTTGCAAGATCATTAACAACTACATTTGCACCTAACTTTTTCAAGTTTTGTTCAAGTAATTCTACTGCTTTTTTTGTATTTCCATATACAGATGTATATGCTAAAACAACACCTTCTGTCTCTACGCCATATGATGACCATGTATTATAAAGATCTAAATAATATCCAAGATTTTCAGTAAGAATAGGTCCATGAAGTGGACAAATAATTTTAATATCAAGTGTTGCAGCTTTTTTTAGTAAATTTTGAACTGGAACACCATATTTTCCTACTATGCCGATAAAATATCTTCTTGCTTCATCAACCCATTGTTCTTTTGCATCAAAACTTCCAAATTTACCAAATCCATCTGCTGAAAATAATACTTTATCAAAACTATCATATGTTACCATTACCTCTGGCCAATGAACCATTGGTGCAAACACAAATGTGAATGTATGTTTACCAGTATTTAATGATTCACCATCCTTAACAACTACTCTTCTATTTTCAAATTCAGTTCCAAAGAATTGCTTCATCATAACAAAAGTTTTTGCATTAGCTACTATTAAAGCATCTGGATATTTTTTCGCAAAGTTAAATATATTTGCTGAATGATCTGGTTCCATATGTTGAACAACTAAATAATCTGGTTTTCTGTTATTAAGAGCCTTATCTAAATTTTCAAGCCATTTATCATTAAAGTTTGCATCAACAGTATCAAATACTGTTACCTTTTCATCCATTACAACGTAAGAATTATAGCACATACCATTTGGTACCTTGTATTGCCCTTCAAATAAATCTACTTCAAAATCATTTACTCCAACATAAATAATATCATTAGTTATATTTTTCATTTTTTCCTCCTTACAACCAAAAACAAATCTTAATTACTATTTTTATAATATCATACTTTTTTTAATAAATAAAGATTATCCAGAAATAAATTTTATTAATTAAAACGCAATATTTATTATACCAATAATTGCTCCAATTAGTATTGACATAACAACCTTTAGTATATTCATTTTTCATCTCCATAATTGTTACTTATATAAATTTATTATAGCTTCTACACATTTATTATATCCAAGTTTACTTGCATTAAGACATATATCATAATCTTCCATATTTCCCAATTTAGTATTTGTAAAGAATTGTTGATACTGCTTTCTTGTTTTATCTTTTTTATTAACAAAAACATGTGCAAGATGTTCTGATAACCCCTCTTTTTCCATTGCATATTTTACACGTGTATCAATATCTGCATAAATGTAAACATTAAGGAAATCAACATTTTCATTTTCAAGAATCTTATCTGCACATCTTCCTATAAATACACAAGGTTCTTTAATTGCAGCTTCTCTTACAGCATTTGAAATAGCTCCAAACAATTTATATGGATATTGAGCTACTTCTGGATTCATATAAAAAGATGTTGCTAATGTGTACATTTTATTTTGAATTAACTTTTCATCAAAATCTTTCATAATTCCATAATTTAACCCTGCTTTTTCTGCTGCTTCTTCATATATTCTACTATCATAAAATGACATATTAAGTTTTTCTGCTAAAATCTTTCCTATTTCTCTACCACCACTTCCATATTGTCTATTTATTACTATACTCTTCATAAAAATCACTCCCTTATACTTATAAAAATGTTAAATTTGATTTATTTAATATATTATAAATCTTTTTGCAAAAAAAACACTATATTACTTTAATAGTTATACTACAAAAAACTCCTAATAGATAAAACTTAAAATTTACCTATGTAATGTTTGCATCTATTGCATCACTTGGTATTGATTTATTGTGCAAATCATCTTTTTCACAAAATCCAATTTGTTTAACAGACTTTATAGCACTAACCTGATTAGGGTTATTATTAAAATAAAATTTTTCTTCTTCTTGCTTTGAATTTATTTCAGCATATTTCTTAATATAATTATTTTCATACAAAGGAAGAAATTTTTTTAGCACTTTTACAAAGGGAATATGTATTATGGATAGATAAATTAAAACAGCTTTGAGTAATGCTTATTACAGTCAAGTTCCTGATAAAAATAAAAAATTGATATTTCATACTGATTTGGGATCTCAATATACAAGTAATGATTTAAAAGAACTGTGTAAAAAATTT
>JAAYQS010000039.1 GCA_012519155.1 Clostridiales bacterium | reverse complement strand
TGTCAAATGGAGCAGCACTTACAGTAAATAAAGCAGGAGAAATGCTTAATTTGCCGGCCCCAATTGTGTTATTATTAAGTTTAGGAGCAGGATATACAGTATCAAGAATAGGAACAAAGAATATAGTGAAAAATGCTGAAGGTAAGGTTGTTTATGAGGCTGATGATGCTATTAAGGGGGGGAGTAAATCTGATAGTTTAATAGATGGACTAAAAGTTATTGATGGTAAGGTAAATGGGAAAATACCAGTAGATGAATTTAAAAAAATAAGAGCAGAATCTATCAAAAATGTTAATTCAGACACAATAACTTTAGGTAAATATAAGCCAACAGTAAACCCTGATGGAACATTAGACTGGACAATTCCAGGAAATGACTCATATACAGTAATGGCTGGCGACACAACGTATTTTAGTCTGGGAAATGATTGGGATGTAATAAAAAGTAAGTATAATATTACAGATAAAGATATGTTTGATTTGTTCAATGTGCCAGCATTAGATGATGCTATAAAATTAGGAAAAGAAATTAGATTTTCACATGATCCAAGAGCATATGGAGATTGTGCATTAGCAGACGAATGGAACTATATAATGCGTAAATGCGGCTATACAGACTTAATTAAGAGAGGAGATTTTTGGTATGGAGTTAAATAAAACTGAAGAGATGGCAATGAAAATTATTAGAGAGTTAAGAGGGCGTATGAAAAATAAAATTGGGAGTTCTGAAATAAATAATGTTGTTGATGATAATAATCATAGAGCATTTAGTATTAATTTTCAAGCATATAATTACTTCTTTGTTATATTGAATTATGATAGAGGAAGAATAGGATTTAGTATTGAATATGGCGAGAAGTTGTTTATTAGACTTGAAAACAGTCAGAAATGGTATGAGCAAGCAGATTTCGATATTTTATGTAAAGAACTTCAGGAGCAATTAGAATTAAGAATACCAGATAAATTTTTAGAAGCTAATGGCTGGAAATAGAATGCATAATATTAGAAGTATGTAACTGCATAATATGGAATATTAAGTTCAATAGTAAGTGATTTAAAGCAATATAATGAAGCAATAGAGAGTATAGATGGTTTATTGATAAACATAAATAAAAAATTGGAAAATGAAAATGATGGAAAAACAATAGAGGCATTGCGAAATAAATATGATAAATTAAAAGTACAGATAGATTCATTAATAAAGTAAGTATAGGAAATGCTTGTGATAATATAGGAAGTATAAATTACAGGTAATGCAACGAAAAGAGTGTTAGAGGATTTTTTAAGAAAGTTTGCAATAGAATAATAGATTCAATTAAGTGTATAAATAGATTCAAAATAATACTAATAGGAAACACACTACTCATATACATTCGTAGGTGTAAGTTCAAAGAGCAAAATCAAAGATTTTGATTCTCACTTAAAGTACAAGAAAATATCGTTGTGATTGAAATATCAATACTTCAATTACAACGGTATTTTTTGCTTATGTATAATACCAAATATAGAAATAAAAGAAGTAGCATGATAAAATAAGGTTAACAGATTAAGGAAAAATAAGGCTGAAAAAGTAGCTACATAATACCAAAAATGATAAGTGATGAAAAAAATAGCATGAAGCATTGAAAATGCTAGGATTTATAATGATAAAATGTTAAGACAGACTCTGCCCCAAGGGGGTGGGACAAGCTAGTAAGAGTGGAAGTAGTTCTGTAATATATGGAACAGACGATATTGCAAAATATGAATTTAATATGATAGAAAATCCAGGACCATTAGCAGATATGCAAGGAAATCCAGCAAGTAATTTTTATGGTGGAAGATATAATGTGGAAATTCTTGCAGAGGACAAAATATATTACAGGGGTGGAAATTCTGATAATGCATTAGGACAATGGTTTACAACAGAACCTCCAGAATCAGTTGCAAAAGTGAGAATTGATACAGCAGTAAAACCGCAGTGGATTGACCCTATTACAGGAGAACTAACTGGAGAGTCAGTGGTAGATACAGTATATGCAATTAAAATACCTAAGGGAACCAAGGTTTATACAGGTCCAGTTGGACCACAAGGAGGGACATATTGTGGTGGATATGATGTAATGCAATCCTTTATTAAGGAACCATGGAAGTTGGATTACAAAGTGATAAGTAGTAGTCCATTAAATTAAAAAAGGAGATAGTATATGACTGAGCAAGAGTTATTTAAATTAAGAGAAATATGCATACAATTAGGGGGGATTGTACAAAAATATGGTAACAAACACTATATAAGCCAAATTAAGGCGCTTAATGATATTGTTAAATGTATCGATTCCGATATGGATGTGAAAGAAAAAACGAAATATATATTAGGAAGATATAAAGTGTTGTATCCAGCACATGGAGGATTGAATGAATTTTATATTCAGGATGATGATTTTGCTACTCGATTAAAATTAAATGAACCTTTAGATACTTTAAAAGAAGATTTATGGAAAATTATTAAGTAGAAATGAAAAAGCTACTAAAACTACTAGACTTAAAGCTAGAAACAATTCAAGGAGTAGATACTGTAACTGCAATAGCACTTGTCGCTCACATAGGAGATATTAAAAGATTCCGTAATGCTGATAAGCTAGCTAAATTTTCTGGAATAGCACCAGTAAATTTCAGTTCAGCAGGTAAAGGAAAAGATAAAAAGAGTAAACAAGGTAATAGAGAACTCTACGGAGTGTTCTACTTCCTAGCAGTGCAACAGGTACAAGTTTCTAAAAAAGGAACTCCTAGAAATCCAGTTTTCCTAGAATACTACAAGAGAAAGATATCAGAAGGTAAAACTAAGATACAAGCATTAGTGTGTGTAATGAGAAGGCTTAATAATATTATCTATGGAATGATGAAGAATAAGACTGAATATGTAATGCCGAATGTAGAAATAAAAGAAGTAGCATGATAAAATAGGGTTAATAGAATTAAGGGAATTAATGTTAAAATACTAACTACATAACACTAAAAATGGTAAGTGATTAGAAGTAGTGAAAAAGTAATGCTAAGCATTGAAAACACTAGGTTCATAGAAAAGACAGACTCTGCCCCAAGGGGGTTAGTAAATCTGATAGTTTAATAGATGGATTAAAAGTTGTTGATGGTAAGGTGAATGGAAAAATACCAGTAGATGATTTTAAGAAGATAAGAGCAGAGTCCATACAAAACATTAATTCAGACACAATAACTTTAGGTAAATATAAGCCAACAGTAAAGCCTGATGGAACATTAGACTGGACAATTCCAGGAAATGATTCATATACAGTAATGGCAGGAGATACAACGTATTTTAGCCTAGGAAATGATTGGGATGTAATAAAAGCTAAGTATAATATAACTGATGATGATATGTTTGATTTATTTAATGTACCAGCATTAGATGATGCTGCAAAGTCGGGAAAGGAAATTAGATATTCACATCATCCAGAACAGTATGGAGATTGTGCCCTATTAAAAGAATGGGAATACTTAAAGAGTGAATATGGGTTTAAAAGATTAATTAAAGAAGGAGAGTTTTGGTATGCAATTAAATGATACGCAAAAAATGGCAATTAATGTTTCAGATTATTTAGAAAAGAATTTAGCAGGTAAAATTGGAAGTTGTGATATTTTTAATGTAATAGATGATAGAAATTATAGAGCATTTAGCATTAGATTTAAAGCATATGATTATTTTATTGTACTGTTTAACTATGATAAAGGCGTAATTGGATGTAGTATTCAATATGGAGAAAATTCTTTTATTAGTCTTGAAAATAGTCAAAAATGGTATGAAAAAGCTGATTTTGATGTTTTCTGCAAAGAGCTTAAAAAGCAATTAGAATTAAGAATACCAGATAAGTTTTTAGAGGCTAATGGTTGGAAATAGAATGCATAATTTAGAGGTAGATAACTTCATAAAAAGAATTAACATTAGAATATAGTTAAATCAGTAAGAGTAGGCAAATTTAATACTGCATAATATTAATAATGCAGTGAAAGAAGTTGAGAAGGTTAATGTTTTAGTAATGGGGCATTAATCTTTTTTCATGCACTGAAATATTTATAAAAGCCAAGATATCTAGGATTGAAAACTACCACAAGCTGAAAGGCAAGGAAAACCTAGGTTCAATAATTCCACTTGAAAGTTAATGAAATTGATAACAATAATATATACAGGAAAGAAGCTTTAGTACTTGAACAGATAACTGTATCTGATAAAGGACTTCCTAGCTAATTAAGTCTAGCGACTTCAGAAAACAGTAAAACGAGGATAGAAGAGATGAATAGATTGAAAGATAAGGAAATCCTAGGCTCAATAATTCCACTTAAAAGTTAATGGAATTGTGAACATAATATATGTAGTAGAAAATCACTAAAAAATAAAAAGAATTGATAGAATAGAACATATAAATAAGATAGCTGAGTAGAATAACTAGAGACTTGGAACTCGGGACTAGGAAATTGTAACGGGGGGATAGGGGGGGAACAAGAACCTAGAGAAAAGTAATAATTGAAATAGACCTAAAGTCTATTTCAATAAAATAAATAAGAATAAAAGATTAATAATAAATAATTCAGTAATAGAAATAATATCTATTCAGAATAAATAATAATATTATAATAAAAGAAAATCTAATCAGGTGATAACTAAAGTAATAATCAATGAAGAAATTATAATAAATAACCAATCAATAGATAATAAAATCATTCAATGGAATAAATAACTGA
>JAAYQS010000003.1 GCA_012519155.1 Clostridiales bacterium | reverse complement strand
TTACAAAGCAAAAAGAAAGGTTTTACCTTAGTAGAATTGTTAGCTGTTATTGCTATATTAGCAATAATCGGTGCAGTGCTCATTCCTAATTTAATGGGTTTTAAAGAAAAGGCTCATAAGTCAAATATTCAAGCAAGTGCTAAAGCTATAGTAAGCACTGCTAAAAACTATTTAGCAGAGTCTGAGGTAGATTTATTGGCAGACTCATCTACATTTAAATCTGTTAGAGTAGATGCTACTGGCAATGAAACAGATTTTGGTAAAATGTTAGATCTTTCAACATTGAAGAAAAGAGATGCAGAAGTATTGGATCAAGTACCTATGGAGGACATGGAAAAACTAGCAAATGGTAATTTTGAAGTTGAAAGTATTAATTCAGGAACTGATAAGGGTAAAATCAAGTTAACAGTTTCAGGAAACGGATATTTAAGTACTTCAGCGGCTGATTAATTTAAGAGCAAAAATGTAATATAATTATTTTTATAATGTATGCAGCAAGTTTTATATTGCTGCATACATTGCAATAATCTTGAGAACTTTTGAAAAGTAGTCGGTATTATTAATTGCATAAAATATAGATTAGGGGTGAATTTATGCTCTTAGATAAAAACAGCTTAGCAGTTTGTTTCGAAGATAGAAAGGTACTATTAGCGTATGGAAATAACCAGAAGATAACTTATTCTGTTAGTATCAATGCAACAGATGATATCTTTATAGATAATAATCTTATTGATACTAAACTAGTAGTTCCTATAATAACCAATTTTATAAAAAACAATAACATAAGAACAAAAAATATAATGTATGTGCTAAAAGACGAGGAGGTAGTTGTTCGTAATTTGGAATTACCTCAAATGTCAGAGGCTTCCCTCCAAAAATCTGTTGAGTGGGAAGTTGGACAATATCTACCTGATGAAGGTAAAGATTATTATATTTCATATGAAATACAAGAAAAAATTAATGAAAAAGATAAAAAGTCGTTTAAGGTAATGGTAGCAGCAGCACCAAAGAGTAAAATTCAAAGATATGTTGAACTTACCAATAGATTAGGATTAAAGCTTAGAGCTATAGACTTTTCTTCCAACTGTGTAGCCAGAGTGTTTAAAGATTACTTTAACGCAAATAGCACAGTGAAAAATATTGGAATTATTAATATAGGGATTAATAATTCTGTGATAACCATTTTAGAAGAAGGAAAGTTTGCGATGCAGAGACAAATTCCTTTTGGAATCAATAATTTGACAAGAATAGTATTACAATATATGCCTATTGATGCTCGAGAAGGTAGCATTTCATACAAGGATGTTATAAAGGCTTTGGATTTAAATTTATCAGATGAATTAAATGTAAGGGCACAAAATATTTTTTCGAATGCATTTGGAAATATAGGTAAGGTAATTCAATTTTATACTGCAGGTAGAGTTCAAAAAACTCTAGATGCAATTTGCTTTATTGGAGAAGGAACAGAAGTAAGAGGGCTTTCAGAATTAATGGAAAACTATTTCGCAGTGCCTATTAAGAAGATAGAAAGAGTTAATGATTTAAATTTGAAAATAAGAGTCTCAAATGGATTAGATATAAAAACATATATAAATAATATTGGACTTTTGATGAGGAAGGAGTAAGGCGATGGCAGTTAGGGAACTGAATTTAATACCTTATGAAATTAGAGCTAAGAACAAACAAAGGTATATTTATTTAGGCATTGGTATTATTAGTATTATTATAATAGCTGGCCTTGCGACCTATACTATTTTCGAAAATATTAGAACTAGCAACATGGAAAAAGAAGTAGTTGAGCTTGATAATGAAATTTCAGGTTATGATAAGGATTTAAAGGAGCAAGCAGAAGTAACCAAGAAAATTGAAAATTTAAATTTCAACATTTTAGCCACTAAATTCTTAATAAAAGAAAGAAGTTCGGTCTATGAAAGGCTTAAAACCCTTGAAAAATATGTACCTGTGGGGCTGGCATTAAGGACAATAGAAGATAAAGGAACTTCTATGAAAGTAACTGGAGAAACTGAAAATTATTATTTGGTTACAGAATTTGCTGCTAATTTACAAGAATCTAAAGAATATAGTAGAAGCAAGATAGAGAACATTAATGCTGAAACTGATACCGGCAAAATATCTTTCACTATTAACATAGACTTGGAAAAGGGGGTAAATGAGGATGAAGAAACTAAAGAAAAGTGAGATAATATTAATTTCTGTAGTTCTTACAGTTCTCGTAGGATACTTGTATTATACCCTTATTCTAAAGGGAATATTGGATGAAAAGTCTATGGTGAAATCAAATATTCAATCAAAAACTGAGGAGCTTGAACAATTAAAATTAGTAAGAAAGTCCAACAAAAATAAACAAGACAAGTATGAGGAATTACAAAAGGAAGCTGAAAAATATGTAGATTTAATTACTAAATCAGATAGAGTGCCTCAAATATCCTATGATTTAAAAAAGTATATAGAAAAGCATCAATTGTTTATAACAACCTTAAAATTTGAAGAAGGAGAGTCTTTGGAGTTGACCTTAAATTCAGAGAACACAGATGAAGATAAAAAGGGTAAAAAGAGTGGGAAAAATGAAAAAGGTGATGTTTTTGATGGCATTAGATCTATCAATGTTACTTTAACACTAGAGGGTGATTATAAGAACGTCAGAAATATGTTAGATGGCTTGGAGGATGATGAAAGATTAATCTTCATTAATTCTATAAATATTTCAGGTAAAGGTGATGGTACTAATTTAGTAACCTCCAATATAGAATTAAGCTATTTTAGTAAGGCAGAATTTGAAGAGAACATTGATTATGAGTTCAATAATGGTAAATATGGATTAGAAGAAATGTTTAGATAATAGAGGTGATTCCTCCTATGAAAAAAAGGACAATTGTAAATAAAAGAAAAGGATTTACACTAATTGAGGTTATCGCTTCAATCGCTATATTATCCTTACTAACAGTAGCTATATCTGTGCTCTTTCAGTCTTCAGCAAAGATATGGGATAGTGGAAAAGTTAAGCTTCAAAATGTAACTCATGTGAATTCAGTAGCGAACTTATTCAAAGCTCGTGGGAAAAGATATATAAAAGGCATTTATGATAGCAATGATAAGGACTCTTATGATAAGGTGAATTTTTATCTTTTCTTTGATAATTATACAGAGTGTAGCGATGCTATTTATAATGATAACTTAGTATTTCCACCGGTTGGAACTGATTTGGGGATAGACAATTGCAAAGCAAATAACAGTGGCAATAAAAGATATGGCGCCCTTGTAAGGTATAGTGTTGCCAAAAAAAGTGTTATCACTAATATAGAATATTATAACGAAATGTATAAAGTAGAAATAGAGCTTTGGGATTTGAAAGAAAATAATAGCTTGTCTTCAACCACTGCGATTCAAATAGAAAGGTAGTTGATTTGATGAGAAAGAAAAAGGGATTTACTCTAGTAGAGTTAGTTGCGGCCATGGCAATTATGATGCTCCTTCTAGCTGGTGTTTATGCTGTGGCAGATTCAGGGAATATACTTTATCGTGATGGTTATCATAAAGAATCAGTGAATAATAACATAAAGACAGCTCTCAACTCCTTAAGCATATCTATAAAATCTGCCAGAGTGATGGATTTAACTCCGGATGAATCTAAGTATGACAGTATAAATGGTCAGAAAAATAATTTGTTAAAAAAAGTAGCATATATCGAAGGTAGTGATGGTACCAGGTTTATGTATGCTATAAGGGAAATAAATTCCAAAAAGTGTTTAGTTAAGTTTAAATTTAAAAACGTACCTAGAAATAAATTTGCAGTTGATGAATCTACGGAAAGTTCTATTTCAGATGAATTTAAGGCAGAGTTTATCACCGCTGACAATGCAAATCTTGTATCAGTAGAAAGTGATGATATAACTGCAACAAGTAGTTTTTTAAATCAATATCAAGCTATGTATATTATGTATGAAAAGTATGAAGATGAAAGCTTTCTAATTGCAAAGCATAAACTCAATGGACATTACTATAGATTTGCTTTAAATAAAAAAGAGAATACAGATTTTGTGATTCAAGAAGAGATCATAATAGCTGAATATATTGAGGATGTACAAGTTCAGGAAAGAGCAGACGAATACTGTGAAATAACAGTTAAGGAAAAGTACTATAAAAAAGACATAGACACATATACAGATATGGAGCTTTCAACTATAGTACATATAGAAAATTATAGGGGTGCTTTATAATGAAGAAGAAAGGTTCGGCACTAATATTGACTGTAGCGGTAGCATCAATACTTATTGTAGGAGCTACTTGTGTAGTAGCCTTAGCCTATAGTAGCTACAAAAACACCAAATATATTGAAATCAATAATAAGCTAAGGCTAGCAGCTGAATCTGGTGTGGAAGTTGCAGAAAAGGAACTTAAAGAGTATGTGCTAAGAAATGTTGATGTACTTTTGAATCCTGATGATTTTAATCCTGCTGAATTGACACAGGACGCTTCAGGAAATCCAAAACCAATAATACTTGATAGTGCAGACTCAGACGTTAAAGTAACCGTAACCATACTGCCAGACATAGATGTAACTACAGAAAAGTATGAAGATACTCCTACTGGTAGAAGATTAGATTATGTTCGGGTAATATCTGTTGCAGAGTATAAACCAGATACTGTTTATAAGAAGACGCTGGACGTTTATTTCGACAAGGTAGGTGTTTATAATGTTTACTTTGATAGAATCTTCAACAGTAGTTTTACGACCTTAGACAATGATAATGAAGGTAATAGTAATGCTGAAAAAAACAGAAATAGTTTCCTATTGAATGATAGGGATGTTAGCATAGCAGGTAATATGTACTTAAATGGTAGAAATATTACTTTCAAACCCAATTTATCAGATTTTCAATATTTCCAAGGTAATGTATATGTAAAAACAAACAAATTATTCTCAAGACAGAAAATAAGAGAAGCTGCTTTCATGAATCCATGGTCTGTATTTTTTAAGGATATAACTGCTTCTGACCCTGCTAGTATACAAGGATGGACTGACACAAAACTATTATACAATGATAGTTTAGGAGTTTTAGACAAGGATGCAGGTTATGAAAATGCTAATATAATGCAGAAGTTCACAATCATGGACCCATCTGGAAGAGCGGAGGATGTAGATCCTGCTTGTATAGAGCTAATGGATTCTGCAAATATAGTTACTTACAAGGCACAAAAAGATGTTAGTAAAGGTCCTATTAGTTTTCAGGTGTTAGTCAATGGTAAGAATTATGATCCTGTAGCTAGAGTTCATACAGCAGGCATCTACTATACAATTGTAAATAAGTTGAAGGTGAATTATCCTACAAATTATTTAGACAAGTATGGAACTTACTATAAATTACTGCTTATTGATGGAGATTTAATAATTGAAGATAATGCAATTGAAAACTACAACAACTATGCAATTTATTGTACTGGCAAGGTTACATTTGCTGGTGAAGCACATTTTTATAACTCATCTATAGTAGCCAAGCAAATAGAGTTCCTTTCTAGCTCTAAACCTGTAGAATTCTATGGAATAGCTACAACTAAGGCTGCAGAGCATACCATAGGTGGAGCTGCCTTGGAGGACTTTTCACCAACTGATAAAGGAGAAATTAATATTTATCTAATAAATAATTTAGCTAATTATGGAGACTACATTCAATTCCCAGTGCTTAATTGGAAGGAAAATTAATGCAGTGCTTGTGCATGAATCAGTAATAAAGTTAGTTTGAAAGGAGTGGATGTGTATATGAAAAAGAAAGGCATAATTATTATATTGGTATTAATTGTAGTAGCAACTGTTATTGGCATAAAAGTATTTAAAAAGAGCAGTGCTCCCGAAGTAAAAAGCTTAATTACTGATAAAGATGCAATTAGCATTTATCATAAGTGGACAATCTATTTTGAGGAAGAGTTTAGCAATGATGATTTAGAAAAAATAGATATAAAAGTTAAGGATTCAGAAGATAAGGATGTAGCTGTAACTATATTAACTGATAATGCTATGAAAAGAATTTTCATATATCCGCCTGATGGTGGATATAAGGAGGGCTTAGGATACAACATTACTGTAACTACTGACTTAGCCTGTACCTTATATGAAAATCAAAAAAATGCTAAAAATATATTGTTTTATCCTAAAAGACCTTATAAAAATGAAAAAGTTGTAATAGAGGATAAAAACCTTGAAGCAGTTATTAGAGAAACTATAGATAAAACTGAGGGTGACTTATATGTAGAAGATGTAGAAGGCATTGAAACATTGGTAGCTAATGGCAGACAGATTAAGAGTTTATACGGAATAGAATACTTGGTTAATTTACGAGCTTTATATGTAGATGTTAATGAAATAGAAGATATAAAACCCATAACAAGTCTTATCTATTTGGAAAATTTGGGCCTTTCCCAAAACAAAATTACAGATATTAGTGCTCTAGAGAACTTGAAATTAAAACATCTAGCGCTTGGCGGAAACAATATAAAAAGTTATGAACCCATTAAAGGAATATATAATTCCTTGTACTGGAAGGACTTCGAACTAGAGTAAGGAAAGGTGTTAATTACTTTGGTATCAATATTTATGATACATAAAAATTAAGAAAGGAGGAAAAAAATGTTTAAACTCAAAAAAGGACTTTCAATAGCGCTTTCTGCCTTAGTATTAGCTACAACTCTTTATGTTTCTGACTCTTTAGCTGTTAAGGCAGATAGTCAATCAACTGATGGTGACTGGAGTGCTACCTATGTGCAGCTATATGACGCAGAAGAAGCAGAGGTAATGGTTAGAGTAGGAGACATCGATAACTTTGGTTATGGTTGGGCTGAGAACTTTGATCCATTTAGTGGAGATGAAACTGCAGTTCATGCATATCCATTTTATCCATCTTCAAAAGATCCAGATGGTACTGACAGAATTATGGTTGTTACTGGATATGACAGAAATAGTAATGCAGCAAATGATGGGTATACTTCAGAACTTCCAAAAAACTATAATTCTAAATTAGTACCTATAACAATGACCTATGACTTAAAAGGAAAGAAAGTGGATAACGCAGTTATTCAAATCTTCATAGACGACATTCAGCCTAGTAAATGGGTTAAGAGCGGTAATACTTGGATTAATAAAGGAAGAGGTGGCTTTTCACAAAACAGTTTGAACCAGTATCAAGTAACTTTTTGTGTAGAAGGTCAGAAGCCAGTTCGTATTCCTGAGTTTGAAGCGGTTATCAACAATCTTGACCAACATGGACCTATTGGAAAACTAGTATATTTTGCTGTTCCTCAGAAGTACTTAAGTATGATTGAAGAAGGTCAAAAGGGATTCCAAATCAAGATTGATGACCCTAATACAAAGGCTCCAATTAAAGATACCAATAAGCAAAACACTGGTGATGGTTATGCCATCGACTTTGTAAAGCTAATGGTTAATAAGAAGAGCGAATACACTAAGTATAACGCTACTGTTAAAGGTAATGTATATGAAGCTAAGTATGTAGGTTCACAGTTAGTTCTTGATAAGACAAAGCCTATTTCAAATGCTAAAATAACCATTAATGGCGCGGAGGATAACTTCGTATACAGTGATGCTAAAGGTGCTTATAACAGTCACAAGGTACCAGCAGGACAAGTAGTTTTAATTGTAGAAAAGGATGGATATGAAAAGGCTGAGTACACCATAGGAACTTTGGTGGCAGGTCAAACAAAGACCTATGATTTAGGTCTTGTAAAAACAGACAAGCCACTTACACCATCTATTTCATTAAATACTTATACTGCTGCTGAAAGTGTAATAGTAACCATTGATTATACTGGAGAAGTTACACAGAAGCTATATAGAGTTGATAATGGTGCTTGGCAAAACTACACAGGTCCATTTACTATCAGCCAAAACAGTCTAATAGAAGCTAAGTCTGTTAAGTCTATAAAGGTAAATAACAGTACTACTAAAAGTTATGAAAGTGATATCTGTAAGCTACAAGTTACAAATATCATACCACCTGCACCGGTATTAGTACCAGATACTACAGAGCCAGTTAATAGAGACGTAATCGTTAAAATTAACTATCCAGCAAATCAAGTTATAAATGAAGTAATGGTTAAACTTGGTTCTGACCCTTGGAAGACTTATGATAAGTCAAATATTCCGACACAATTAACCATTGATAAGGTAATGACAATAGAAGTAAAATATAAGAATGGTAATGATATTTGGAGTAAACCAGGTACCTTGACCATAGACAATATTGATAGGGAAAGTCCAACAGGAAGAGTAGTAGTTACTTATAGCGGTAACACAGCTAAATTGGATTTGAAGATAGACAATGATGAAGTAGTTGACATTATTCCAACAGTAGGAGAATATACACATAATGATAGAACATATAAAGTTGTTGGTGACGGCATATTTAATGCAGACACCAATGAACAAGTTGGGGTAATTCAGCCTGGTGGAAGACAAGTAGTTTTCTATGCAAATGGAAAATATACCTTCAGATTCAAGGACAGAGCAGGAAATATTGGAATGGCAACTGGAATTGCTGATTTAGGTTCTGATGCTCCGCTTGATCCAAATGGAAGACAAGAAAGATAATTTTCTAGAACTGCCAGTTAATCTGGCAGTTCTTTTAGTAATACCATAAAAATTTATATAAACCTGAATATTGCTCAAAAAACTGGCAATAATTGAAATGAATTTCAATTATAGGAGGTAACTTTTAATGAGCAAATCAGGAGTAAGAAAAAAGAAGAAAAAGGCATTTACCCTAATCGAACTTATGATTGTTGTAGCTGTAATTGGCATAATGGCAATTGTTCTTATACCTAAAGCTGGAGCAGCTAGAACTGAGGCTAAGGTTGTGGGTGTATCAGCTAATGTAAATGCTGTTAGATCAT
>JAAYQS010000038.1 GCA_012519155.1 Clostridiales bacterium | reverse complement strand
TTTTTATAAAAACAAGCGTAATGCTTGTTTATGTCTAATTTCTTACCACAAGTTTATTATAGCACATTTTTATAATTATAATATGAATATTGTGTTAACTTTTACATTGTTTATTCCAAGCAATTCCTTATTTCCAACTATAACTATATAATTCCTTTTAAATCCCTATATTTTTTATAGTTAATAATAAACTCTTTTCTTTATATATAATTAGATAATGTGCCCCTTCTACTTTTAGTCCATCTTTAAGTGTTAACAATCCACTAAGCCAAAAATCTATAAAAGACTCTAATTTGCTTTGCTTTTTCTTTCTTAATAATTCATACACTTCTAATGAATCATTTAAATATTCTTGTAATTTTCTATCTACCACAATTGTTCCCCCCCCTAAAAATGCTTATTATATATATTCTTTTTAAATATAAAAGAAGCCTCAATATATGTCAATATTTTATATTTATGTTTTATTATTACTTTTTACCTTTACTAACTACTTGGAATTCTAACAAAAAGATTATTTACAAAATACTCTTTATATCCATTTAATGCTCTGTAATTTCCCCTAATAGCTTCAAAAATATAATCAACATTAACCATTCCATAGCCCCAATATTCATTAGGATATTCATCTCCTGTTCTTGTTTTAGCACCACGAATTATATATGCAAGAATATCATCCACATAAATATTAGGATTATTTCCATTTACTATAGCCCATTCTAAAATCATTGCACATACTCCTGCCAAAACAGCTACGGAAACAGAAGAACCACTTGCAGTACCTGTAACTCCTCCAGGCTTAGTAATTTTTGCATTTATTCCCCCTGCTGCAATATCAGGTTTTATTCTATTATCCCATGTAAACCCTCTTCCTGAAGATCCTACAATAGAATTATTGTTTTGATCATAATATGCAACAGAAATACCTTTTCTTGTGGTAGCATTATCTGATAATGTTATACTTTGGCTTGATTCTAAAAAATTGGTACCTTCACACAAAAGTTTTGATTGTGGAAGCCATGAGGAATATTCTCCATCTACAATAAATTCCCCATGTAAGGTAAATTTCCATATTCCAGGCTTTAAACCAATAGCTCTTATTAAAATAGCTTGGCACCCATTTTTTTCATTTGAAAGAATATACTTAACTGACATTAATGTTTTTTCAAATACAAATCTTATATTTCTTTCCTCTCCAACTTTTATAGGTATTTTACTTATACGTTCTCCTGTTGGTGAAGAAATTTCTATGGCCATTACGCTAGGCTTCTTTACCCATATAAAAAATGCTAATGAATTCTGATTATTACCTACTCTTATTTCTATAACATCAGTATCCTTAGCCTTCTCTATTCTTCCCTCCTTATGAGTCTCTTTATTTCCTTCATTTCCAACACCAGTTACTATTACGTTTCCTAATACATCTACATACCTGTCAATAACTTGACATATTAAACTAGTTCCATCATGAGCACCTCCATTAGTTTCAAGAGGAATAACTATAACAATTGGCTTTTTTTCCCTTGAATTAATATTTACAAAATATACCATAGCCGATATTATACTAACTTCACTAAATGCAAGTACATTTTCCTTTGTAACACCAGAAACTTCTAACCTATCTTTACCTTCTGGTCTTAATTTAACTACTGCAATATAAGAATCAGGAGCAATTCCCCTTACTTCCTTGTTATACCCCTTTGCTGCAGCAACAGATGCAACCATAGTTCCATGTCCATTGTAATCTCTGCTTGCAACTACTTCATAAGGATCTTTTCCTTCATTATTTGCCCTTATAGCATCATTTATCTCATTACTATTAAACTCTCTTCCAATATTTAATCCCACTACAGGTTCAATATTTTCAAGTGTTTGATCCCAAATAGATATTATTCTTGTAGTTCCGTCTTCATTTTGAAATTCCTTATTTAAATAATCTATCCCCGTATCCATTATGCCAATTATTACTCCCTTTCCTCTTAAATCAAGAAGCTTTCCATTTTGATATGATATGGCTTCACTTGCCTGCAGGGGACTTGTTTCCGACAAAGTAAGCAGAGATTCAACTTCATCAAAAATTAATTTTTTTACATTTCTTCTTACCTCTTCAAGTTTATTAAAAGGCATATATACAATTCCATAAGTATTGCTTATTAAAATAGCTGAAACCCCTGGAATTTTATTAATTTCATTTACTTGAGAAACAGAACTAAATTCAAATGCAGCATCTACTATTTCATTTGAATTATTAATTACACCTTTTATATATTCATCAAAATTTGAATAATTATTTGTATCTATTATTCTCCTATCATTTCTGTATACATTTCCTAATGTAATGCCTAAGGAGTCTATAAGATTTTCCATAGAATTATAAAGACAAAGTTCTCCATATCCCCATGAATTATTAGGATATTCTAAATCCCTTCTTTCTCTTCTTGAAGAAATAATCATATAATATTTTAATCTTTCCCCATAAAGATATGGATCATTTCCATTTACTATTCCCCATTCCATCATTAATGCACATGCTCCAGATACGTGAGGTGTTGCCATAGATGTTCCTGTTTTTCTATCATAAGAATTATCTGGTATAGGTCCAATAATCCCCTGTCCTGGTGCAACTATATCTGGCTTTATATTACTTTCTTTTAAATCAAAAATACCTCTTCCACTAAAAGAAGATATCCCTCTTGTTTTATAATCATAGCTTCCTACTGAAATAACATTATATACTGTTGCCGGAATTCCTAGAGTATTTGAAATTGTAGGCTTTAAAAATTTTGTACTCTTGTTTAATCCTTCTGCTGTTGGAAGCCACATATCATATATACCTCTATACTCATTTAATATATTTATTTCAATTGTCCAAAGTCCTGATAATATTTCTTTGCCACTATTATTTAATGATATTCCAATTTCTCCCGTTAAATCAAAAGGTTTAGGTCCAGAATTGTATATTTGATATTTATTACCAGATACTACCCCTTCTGTATATCCTTCTTTAACCTCTATACTTCCTGTAGATTTACCCGTTGGTGTTATTATATTAATAGATATTATTGGCAGTATAGATTTATATAAATTAATTACAACATTAAATTCTCCTTTAGAAATTTCAAATTTCACATTTGTATTATTTTCAAGGTTACCTCCTATATGATTAGATGTATCACCTTCATTCCCAGCAGCTGCAACAATTGTTAATCTATTTAGATCTGCTATTGTACTAACATACTTTTCTAAAATACTTTTTCCATCATGTGCTCCATCATTTGTACTTAAACTCATATTAATTACAAGGGGCATGTTTAATTCAACAGACTTATCTACTAAAAATTTAATTCCTCTCATAATATTAGTACTTAAAGAATAATAACCTCTGCTACTTTTAACCATAATTATAGATGCTTTAGGGGCTACACCATAATAATCTATGTTAATATTTCCACCTGCTGCAGCTATACCTGCTACATGAGTTCCATGACCAGTAGTATCATAAACAGGGACAATACTATAAGGATCACTGTTTTTTAATGCCATGTTTATATCATTTTCTGTATACACTTTTTGTTCATTTATACTTAAATCATATATATATTTTACTCTTGTATCTCCATTAAAATCCAAAAAGGCAGGATGAGTATAATCAATACCAGAATCAATAAAGCCTATTATAACGCCCCTTCCTTCAGTATTAAAAGTATTTCTTGACTTTATAATACAAGCAGCTTCATTACTTTCATAATCACTAAAATAAAATGACTTAGGAAATTCTATATATTGAATAGAAGACTCCATTGCTAATTGAGTAATTTTAGATGTATCTACTGTAATTATTGCAAAATTATATCCTAAATCTTCAAATTTTCCTTTAAGATTATTAACAGCTTCTTCTGCTTTCTGTTTGTTAGAATAAATAACTACAATTTCTAACGTATCTCCTAAGCTTGATGTACTAGTCATGGATATATTAAGCTTTGTCAAAACTTCTTTAGGTATATTTGTAAGAAGACTTCCTATATTTTCAGCTATAATTATCATTCCTTAAAAATTGCTTTTATAGTATATGAATAAAAACTAGTTTCTGTGCATAATTTTATAAATAAAAAAAGGTGGATATTCCACCTAAAAAATTAATCATTCATTATTCTCCAAATTTTTGTTTTACTGATTTGCAAATAAGATCTACTGTGCCATCAATTCCAAAACAGCCAACATTAACCATCAAGTCTTTAAAATCTCTATCACCACGATTTTTACCAGTAACATATTTATAGTAATTATGTCTTTGCTTATCTATCTTCTTTATCATCTTTTTTGATTGTTTTTCATCTAAATCGTAACCTTCTGAAATATGATTAATTCTATATTCTAAAGGTGCATATAAAAATATATTAAAGCAATTTGAGTATTCTCTTAAAAAATAATCAGCACATCTACCAAATAGGACACAAGATCCTTTATCTGCTTCTTCTCTTATTACTTCTCCTTGAGCTGTTATAGCTTTTTCTGAATAAAAGCTTGTAGAAGATCCATAAATAAATTCATTAAAAAAACTTCCTGCTTTTTCATCAGCTTCTTTTATTATATCTGAATGTATTCCAACTTTTTGCGCAACTAAATCAATTAATTCTTTGTCATAAAACTTTACTCCAAGTTCTGATGCAATTTTACGTCCTATTTCCCTACCTGCGCATCCAAATTCTCTACTTATAGTAATTATATATTTCATGCTTTTACCTCCTATCATTTTAAATTCTTATTCAATTTTCTTTCAACAAGTTTCATAACTAAAGATAATGGTATACAAATACATAAGTAAACTAATGCTAAAATTGTATAAGACTCAATTGTTAAGAAAGTTTGAGCTGTATATGCTTTTGTTGTCATAAGGAATTCTTGTGCCGTAATATATGCCATTAGTGATGTATCCTTTACTAACATTACTAAGTAATTACCAAATACAGGTATTGAATTTCTAATAGCTTGAGGAATTACTATACGAAACATAGCTTGTCTACGTGATAAACCTAATGCTAAACCTGCTTTAATTTGTCCCTTATCTATAGAAATAATTGCTGAACGTATTACTTCTGAAATATATGTTCAATAGTTAATACCCATTCCTATAATACCAGCTACCACAGGAGACATTTCGACCTTTTGATCATTACCTGTAATAAGATATACTATTACTTCAATTAATAGTGGTACAACATAGTATATATATACCAATTGAACTAGAAGTGGTGTTCCTCTTATAATCTCTTGAAATACAATTACTATACCATTTAATATCTTACTTTTAGATACTCTAGCTAATGCTAAAATAAATCCAACTATTAACGCTAAGATAAATCCTAATATTGTTACAATAATTACTATCCTTAATGCTTCACCTAGTAACTTAGGAAGCAATTCACTTACTGCTCTTAAAAAATCAAAATTATTTATAACCTTCATGAACATTACCTCCTAAATTAATTATTTAACACCCTTGATAAGAATGCTTTTGTTCTTTCATGCTTTGGATTTGAGAACATTTCCCTTGGACTATTTTCTTCAACTACATAGCCACCATCCATAAATATTGCTCTGTCAGCAACATCCCTTGCAAAGCCCATTTCATGAGTAACAACAACCATTGTCATTCCTTCCTTTGCAAGATCTCTCATTACATTTAATACATCACCTACAAGTTCAGGATCTAATGCAGATGTAGGTTCATCAAAAAGCATCATTTTAGGTTCCATAGCAAGAGCTCTTGCTATGGCAACACGTTGTTGTTGACCTCCTGATAATGCTGTAGGATAAACATTAGCTTTATCTTTTAAACCAACCTTATCTAATAATTCTAATGCAACCTTTTTCGCTTCTTCCTTATCCTTCTTTAATATAAGTTTAGGAGCAAATGTTACATTATCAAGGACAGTCATAAACGGAAATAAGTTAAACCTTTGAAAACACATTCCTACCTTTTGTCTATATTTTTTTACATCAAACTTTTTTTCTAATATACTTTTGTTTTCAAATATAATATCCCCACCTGTAGGTGTTTCTAATAAATTCAAACATCTTAGCAATGTACTTTTACCTGATCCTGAGGGACCAATAAGTACTAGTACTTCTCCTTCCTCAACCTTTATATTTACATCTTTTAAAACCTTTAAGTCACCAAAATTTTTTTGCAAGCCTTTTACTTCTAATAAAGCCATTTTTCTTCACCTCTTCTCATAGAAAAAGATATTCTATTAATTTTGTGGTTCGTAAACACGTTCATCATTAGTTATCATATGAAGTTTAGGATCTAATCCATAATCTTTAAATACTTTTTCAATAAATCCCTCATCTCTAAGTTCTTTTACTACATCATTAATTTCTTTCATAAAATCTTCATTTCCAAATGCAACAGCAGGTGCTATATGTCCTATTGAAGCTTCATCATCTTTGTAATTTTCCGCTAATCTTAATCCTTCAACTGTCTTAGGAGAATTTGAAAATAAATCCTCTGCTACTGTTGAGTCAGTTAAAAATGCATCCATCTTTCCATATTGTAATGCTACAATTGATTCAGTTTGATCTCCTGATGAAATAGCCTTGCTTATTAAACCTTTTTCTGCCCAACCTTCAACAATTCCTTGCCAAATAGTTCCTGGAGTGTATCCTACAACTGCTTTACTTGGATCAAAATCTTCTACTGAATTAACTTTACTATCTTGTGGTACTATTAATCCTCCACCTTGTGTATACCATACATCACCATAATATATTTGTTTAGCTCTTTCCTTCTTTATATACATACAATCTGCAATTACATCTATATTATCTGAATTTAAATTTACTATTAATTCTGAAAAAGGTATAAGCTTCATTTCTACCTTTTCAATTCCAAGTCTTTTTGCAACTTCTTTTATTATTTCAGCATCAACACCTTTAAATTCTCCAGTTTGCTGATCTATATAAGCAAATGGAGCATCTCCAGATGAACCAACTACTAAGGTACCCTTATCTTTAATTTCTTACTCGTACCAGAATCTGAAGAACTACTAGTAGAACTATTTTTAGCTCCTCCGCATCCCATTAATCCTACAAACATGGTAATTAACAATACAAATCCTATTCTTTTTAATAATTTCTTCATGACAATTCCTCCTATCAAATTAAATTCTTTATTTTCTTTTTAAAAAACAAGAGCACAGCCTTAAAATATTTAAGGATGTGCTCCATTGCAACTTGGTAATTATTCAACTGCAGAAATTATGAACAAAAATCCTACTATGTCAATTATCTTAAAACTAGTTTTTAGAATAAAAAAGGCTAATATGGCGCTGCAAATTGGTTCTACAGTAACAAATAAGCTTGCTCTTATATTACCCAAAATTTCAACTCCTCTTCCATATATGCAAAAGGGAACCAATGTACCAAATACAGCTATTAACAAAAATATAACACTTGAATTCATATTAATTGTTACCTTTTGTGCATATGCATTAGTTACAATTAACAAAACTACTCCTCCTACTATAAATGCCCATCCCATAGTTTCTAGCAGTCCAATTTTCTTATAGATCTTTTTAGGATACATAGTATAAAATACAAAACAACAGGCAGAAATTAACCCCCAAAAAAGTGCACTTGGTGAAATTGTTAATGAATTCAATTTGCCATGTGTTGCAATTAATACTACTCCTAAAAATGCCATAATAATCGCATGTTGGTGTCAATATAAATTCCCCGAAAAAGGGAAAGAAAATTCCCCACCTTTGGGTATAATTAATTCAAGATTATTTTTTTATAATCCATTTAATTTTTCTTGTCGTTGTTTCATTCTATAACTT
>JAAYQS010000037.1 GCA_012519155.1 Clostridiales bacterium | reverse complement strand
GCAAAATTTATATTATTGCTAGTATAATGTTATTGTATAAGTATAAAAATTAATAGTATTATATAAATAAAAATATATTAAAAATAGAGGTGGCTTATGTCTAATATATTATGTGGCTTAGATATTCTAGAAGATTCGGAAATAGCTAATCAAATAGCCATAATTGAGGTAATTAATAATATAAAAGAAAATACTGGTATTAAAGAGGCTGGAAAGAAAATATTAAAATTTGCTAGCTATTTTACTAGTATATTTAAGGATAATGAATTTGAAACAGAGGATTATAATTTATTTATTAATGAAAAATTGTCAAAATTAAATACATTAAGTAGAGATCAATTAGTAAGTGAATTTAAAAAATCTTTATGTAGTATTTTGGACATAAATGAAGATATATCTGAAGATAAGTTATGTATAAACCTTATTAATAACGTTTGTGATTTCTTAGGTATTAATTTAGATGAAATGCCTTTGAATAAATCTAAAAACATTTGCGAAAAATATTATAATTTTATTAATGTCAGATACCATGATAGTATTTATAAATTAGAAGATAAATTTTCAAAATATACTAAAATTGATAAAAAAATAATTGCAACAGTAAATAGAGGATTTTCAATAGAAAAAAACTTATTAGTTACAAAAGATTATATTTATAATAATGGTATAAAAACAGTTGTGTCAGAAATTCTAGCTTTTATTACTTTTTTATTGTCTGTATTTTCTCTTGACAGAATATATCCCAAAATAAATGAATTTAAAGTGTCTTATGACAAAACATTTGAAGAAAGTTTTAATGATCTTTTACTTAAAATAAAAAATAGTAATGTTTATACAATGGCAAATAATCAAAATATTGTGTCTTTAAAGCATGACCTTAGAGGTCTTTCTTTAAAAATTAAACGTGATGAAAAAAGAAAAAATGATTGCATGGAAAATTTAAGCAAGTTAAAATTGAGTAAAGAGAATTTATCTAAAGATATAAAAAAATACAAAATGAATTGGAAAAAAAGGAAAAAAACACAGATACATTTAATGAATTAGATGAAAATGCTCAAATGGAAGCAAAAGCTGAAGTGTTTAAATTGCAAAAGCGTATAGATATGTTAAAAAATAAATTAAAAAATATAAACAATGAAGGATTATATGCTGCAAAATCTTTAGATAATATTTTATCAGAATTAAATTCTACTAATGATAAAATAAAAAGTATCAATACTTTACTTAATGAAGTGGAAGAGAAAAATAAAACATTTATTAAAACCATAGAAACTGATAAAATAAAATTTCAAGAAATATCAAAGAAAAGAGTGGATATAATAAAGGATAGATGGACTAAAACATTTAACAGTTTCACAATTAAAGAAGAAATATACAATAGTATAAAAGATTTTAATAGTAGTGAATTATTTAAAATTGAAATGGCGCTTCTTGAAATGAGTAAAATGGATGATGTATCTGCAATTTCAGCAGGCAAAATTGATAAATTTTATGATTATGTTATTTTAAATACATCAAAGAGGGAGCCTATTAAAATTTATTTTGAAATATCCCCTTTTGGTTCATTAACCAAAATAGAAAAAATTGAAAAAGATATGATAATTATTTAAGAAAAATATATGTTCTTTAAGCAAAAGTAATTACTAAAAACTACTGCTTAAAGGGCATATATTTTTTGTGTTTTCAAGTTTTACATAATTTGTAAAAAGTGTTGAAAAAAATTAAAAGTAGAGTTATAATTTAATTACCAAATGGTAAAAATTTACATAAAGGGTGGTATATTATGAGTTTTACTATTTTTCAATGTTATATTAAAGTGTGCAGAACTATAAATATAAGACCATCATGGAAGGGTCTAAATAACTTTAAAAAATATTATGATTATGAACTTAATAATAAAATAGTGGGGATGTAATATGAAATTTAGCAGAAAATTAATTTTTGCATTAATTATATTTTTATTAGTATCAATTACTATATGTTATAACTTAAACCCTTTTAGAGGTTCTCAAAATGTAGTAGTTAATTCTAAAGAAGCATCTGAAACTATTACTAAAAAACAGGCCCTTGAAGATATTAATTACGTTGAAAAAATTATTAAGGAAAGACATATAGCTTCATTAGAAGGTTTACCTAATGAATTTTTAGTTCAGGTAGAAGAAGAAAAATCAAATTTAAGTGATAATATTACTGTATTGGAGTTTTGGCAAGCCATAGGTAGAATATTATCAAAACTTAAAGATGCTCATACATCTATTAAGTTAGTATGTGATAATGAGAAAAGAGCAAGTTTTGATTTTAAAATGGAAGATAAGGATTTATATGTAATAGATAACTATGGTAATAAAAAACCTGTATTTAAGATAAACAATAAGGATGTTTTTACATTATATGAGGAATTTATATCAAAATTTTCTTTTGAAAATGAAGATTATGCAAGAAATGCTTTTGAGTCATATTTAAAGTCCTTTAATGGAATATGTTTTGTGTTAAATGAGCTTCTTGAAAAAGATTTTATTACTATAGAAACAGTTTCTTCTGAGGATAAAAGTAAAATAGTAAATGATAAGATAGAATATGATTTAGAATCTAATGAAGATTTTAAAAAAATTAATGAAGTTGAATATAGTATTGATTATGAAAAATCTGCTGCAGTAATAGCTATTAATACTTGCATAATGAATGAAGAATATAAATCATCCCTTAAAAATTTTTTCTCAGCATTAAAGGATAATAGTATAACTAATATTGCTGTTGATTTGCGAAATAATTCTGGAGGTAATTCAGCAGTTATTGAAGAATTTATAAAATATGTTGATATAGATAATTATAAGGCCTTTTCATCTGTAGCAAGATATGGACCTTATACTTTTAAAAATTCAAATGAAAAACATAATAAAAAGTATAATGATTTTTTATACAAAGGCAATATATATGTTTTATCTTCAAGTAAAACTTTTAGTTCAGGAATGATGTTTTCTGTAACACTTCAAGATAATAATATAGCAAAAGTAATAGGTGAGCCATCATCTAACAGTCCTTGTTCTTATGGAGATGTTATAAATTTTTGTTTGCCTAATTCTAAGCTTCTTTTAAAAACATCATATAAAAAATTCATAAGACCAGATACAGCTGTTGCAAATGAAAGTATCCAAAGGGTAGATTACAATGTGAAATCTAATGAAGCTTTAGATATGTTTTATGAAATTATTTCTAAAAAGGATTCTTAAATGTAATATTTAAGATCTTTTTTTAGTAAGATAAAAAAGAATAATTAATAGGGTAATTAAAATGATTATAATTATATATATAATTATATGTTTTACTAATTTTTATATATTTGTATCTTTG
>JAAYQS010000243.1 GCA_012519155.1 Clostridiales bacterium | reverse complement strand
CGGGACACCTTTTAGCCGAAAAACGCCATAATGGCAAGATGTTGGCCCTGTCTCAGCTTAAGGCCTGATTCTACAAGATGCGACAAACGTGGTCGATTTAGGGTACAATTCGCGCCTGACTTGTGGAGGAACCCAAGGAGAGCCCCATGTTAGCCCGTCGCTTGTTTGGCTTTGCAACTGTTCTTTTGTTTGCCTGCTCTGGAGACACCCCGAATGATGTCTTCACGGATGCCATTGGCGATCAGATAACCCCAGACTCCATTCAAGGTGATGGAGGTGCTGATACCACAGGTGACTCTGATGTAGACAGAATCGTCAGTGGCAGATATCAAATCATCGTCCATCATGACATTGCATCCCCCTTGCCCACCTTGATTGAGCAGTCGGCCAGATTTTCAGCAACGGTGGTTGACTATGTGGGTGGCGGACCTGCTGCTGAGCTGCCTGTCAGCTTTGAAATTGTGAAGATGACCGATCTTGATGGCAACCCTAGGGATGATGGTGATGCAGTTCTGGATGCAGAAAACATTGTTACTGATGACCTTGGGCGGGTCGAAAATCGGCTGTACGCAGCATCAGTTGGAGACATTATTTACACCATAGAAATATCGGTGCCTGACACTGACACTACTCCTGTGCGATTCCCCATCAGGGTTACCGAGGTGGAGTGTGGCTGTGTTGAGGTTCAGTTTGAATATGACGGGGTACAGGAAAAGACAAGTCTGCACGACATATCGGTTGCAGTCCTGCCTTCAAATTTACGCTGCGGGGCACATCTGGGCCCTACCACCGTTATAAACGATAGTCTGGTACTAGCAGAGAGGATAGCCAGCAATATCAGTGGCACAATCAAGTTTGACTGCATTCCAGCTGGCTCTAACTACACGATATATGCAAAGGCAAAAGGAGCAATAGACGCCTGTGTTGCTGCTTATTCGTGTGACCGCACCCTAGTTTTGGTGCCAAATACATGTGACCAAGTTGTCCTGAACTTCTATGATGCAGAGCTTAAACCTAGTGGGAGCTACAAGAGCGTTGACCATTTTGATTTTTCAAAGCTGGTTGAAGCTTGTGCTGGTGGCGACACAACAATTGTGGATTGCGCAACCAGTGCCGGTGACGTTGGAAAAACAATTTGCTGTGCCTTAAATGAACTGAACAAATTCTTCAGAAGTCCAGGCTTGTCGATTATCGAAACGTTCCAAAGCCTGATCGTGTACTACTTTTGGGCAGTTGGCCGGTGATATCATTGATCTTTTCAAAGATACGGTTGCCAACTTGTTAACTGAGTACCTAAAAAACAATTCGCCAGAATGGCTTCAGGACATTTTTACAATTGGCGAATCAATGATGGACATAATTAACAACTTGGAATTGCACTCCGATCTCGACCTACGCAAACCACAACAATACACAGTGCAAGGCACCCGCTACTACCAGGATTTAGTTCTTTACTGGAAGATTGGGTGTGATCCAGACGCACCAGACTTTGCAGATTGTGGCAAGTGGGTATTGAGCATGGAAGACCTGCAAAATGCTGATATTCCAACAGATATCGTTGGTGGTGAATTTACCGCTACGATCCACAATTTTAACCAGTTCCTGGTACACCAGCATGAGCTTGGCCTCCACTACGGTAGGTTGGTGCTTTATGTGTTGAATGAGATTGTCATCAAGACAATAACTGGAGGTAAAGCCAATTCATTGCAAGATGTTGCACGCCTGTGGATCGATTGTGCCAAGATTGTTGACGGCATTGATCGTGCCATTGGTAATTATCTGGGGTCCAATTACAAAGCCACCTTGGAGCAATATTGCAATAACGCCGTCGACAGCATATTTAACTTTGTTAATGGCTACTTAGAGGGTCTAACCTTGGGAAGTACTCTGATGATTCGAGGCGGCGCCACTTTGGTTGACGACAACTGCGACCCGGACCTCTTGGTGGACCGTATAATTAACGGAACCTGGGAAGGTCAGCTACAAGGAAACGCCCAACAAGCCACAGTAACAGGCACATGGGAAGCCACCCGCAAGTAAACTAGCAAAGACTCCCTGTCCCTACTACCTGTCCCTGCCTCCTGCCCTGATCCTGTCCCTGCTAATAAGCATGTTCCAGTTCCTGATCGTTTGTCCTTTTTTGCGTTTGATCTCTTCGTTACAGTTTTAAAACATGTCCGGGGGCATCCTTCCGGACCCAAAATCTCCCGTAGCCACCCCGACTG
>JAAYQS010000242.1 GCA_012519155.1 Clostridiales bacterium | reverse complement strand
TATTATATGTTTACATCAAGAATTGTAGATGAAGGTATAAATACAGAGAGTAATGTGTTTAAACATGACTTTGGGGAAGTTCCTTTTATTCCATTTTATAATAACAATATCAGAACAAATGACTTAAAGAGAGTTAAGAAGTTTATTGATGTATATGACAAAGTGTTTAGTGGTTTTGTTAATGATCTTGATGATATACAAGAAGTTATATTTGTTTTAACCAATTATGGTGGAGAAGATTTAAAAACTTTCTTAAGTAAGTTAAAGCAAAATAAAGTAGTAGATATGCAGAGTGATGGAGTAGATGATAAAACTGGTCTTGATACTATTAGAGTTGAAATACCAGTTGAAGCAAGAAAAGAAGTTCTTGAAATATGTGAAAAACAAATTTTTAAGCAAGGACAAGGAGTTAATCCAAACCCACAAGAGTTCGGACAAGCTAGTGGAGTAGCATTACAATACTTATATAGCTTACTTGAATTAAAAGCTGGACTTACTGAAACAGAATTTAGACTAGGCTTTTCTAAGCTAATAAGAATGATTTTAAATTATCTTAATATAAAAGTGGATAATATAAAACAGATATGGACTAGAAATGGTATAAGAGATGATAGTGAGTTAATAGATAACTTATCTAAGAGTAAAGGACTTATTCCTGATGAGGAAATAATAAGAAACCACCCACTTATAGATGATCCTGAAAAAGCTATTGAAGAATTTAAAAAGCAACAACAAGAAACCAGCATAGATTTTGATAATGTACCTACTGGTGGTGGAGCAGATGCAGAATAGTGAATATTGGGAAAAAAGAATAGCAGAAGAAGTATGGAAAACTTATAACTCTTTAGAGGATAGAAATAAAGAACTTTTAAATATGTATAAGAAGGCTTATGAGGATATCCAAAAAGAGTTATATATTCTATCACAAAAGATAGGAAGTACAGAACCTACAAGGTCGGAACTGTATAAATACAACAGATTAAATAATCTTAATAAAAATATAAAAGATAGAATTAAGACACTTGGAGAAGATGTGCTAAGTTTTGGATTAGACAATATGGCAGATGGATATAAGACTGTATATGCTGAAATTATGGCTGCATTAAATGTAAAAGACTTTACTATTCCAGATGAAAAACTAATAAAACAAATAGCAGATTCACCATGGAAAACTAAATTTCAAAATGGTGAGAGTACATTTTCAAAGAGTTTATGGAAAGATACAAATAAATTAAATAAATGTATTAATAATGTTTTGAGTGCTGGTATTGTACAAGGTAAGACATTTACTGAAATGGCAATTCAAATTAACAATGAAATGAATAAAGGTTTTAATGTGGCCCATAGATTAGTTAGAACTGAAACAATGCATACTCTTAATATGAGTTCTTTAAATTCATATAAAGATAGTGGAGTTGTTAAAGAAGTACAATATTGGGCAGCATTAGATGAAAGAACTTGTGAAATATGTGGTATTATGCATGGTAATACTTATAAAATCAATGAAGCACCTATATTGCCTATACATGTGAATTGCAGATG
>JAAYQS010000241.1 GCA_012519155.1 Clostridiales bacterium | reverse complement strand
CGACCACTAACTTCAAATTTTATGCTTATGCGGGTTTATATGGGTATGAGGCTTTTTGTTTAGATTATGAAACTCTAAGAAAATGAGAGATATTTGAAGAAAAATAAACTTTATAGAAGAAGGAAAGTATTGATGTATTTTAATATAAATACATCATACAAGATATAATATGCAAATAATTGTAATTTTAGTAAGTGTCCTTGTTTTCGTGTTTTTAACAAGCTTGTACGAGCAAAATAAAAAAAATAGAAAACTTCGCAAGTTTATAGAGGGGCAATTTGGTAAGAAACCGATAATATCTAAAAAAGACTTTGAAAAAATTGGTCATTATTGGAGTGAGTATTCTGAATCAATACCAAATGACGAAAAAGTAGATGGTACAACCTGGGATGATTTGGAAATGGACAAAGTATTTTGTAGAATTAATAATTGTAATTCATTTGTGGGTGAGCAGATATTATATTTTTTACTTCATTGTTTGCCTAAAAACAATTTGCATACAGAATTATTAGAAAAGAAAATTTGTTTTTTTGCATCTAATGATAAGGAAAGAGAAGAAATTCAATTTTTACTTAGTGGACTTAGTAAGGATGATAGGTGTTATTATTTACCAAAGTTTATAGCAAATTTGAATTTGTTTGAGATTTCAGACATATGGATATATCGTTTAATGCAAGTATTGTTGGCACTATCGGTTCTTCCAGCAATTATTCTACAGAAATTTGTATTATTTTACCTGACCGGATTTATATTTCTTATTAATTTAGTAATTTACATTAAAGGCAAGATAGTGTATGAGGCTCACCTTGACACGCTTGATAGTATAATTGATCTGGTAGTTGTAGGTAACCGGATTGTTAATACAAAAAAATTCATGTATGAGAGTAAATTTAACGACTTAAAGAAGGAGGTTGCTTTATTAAAAAGACTATCGCATTTTGTTAACAGAATAAAAAACAAAAAAGATGCTACTATATCAGGAGATTTCTTTGCTATTTTATCAGATTATTTAATAGGTGCGACTTTATGGGATTTTGTGAAATATGACCAGATTATTCGTGAACTAAAGTATAGGCAAAATGAGTTTTTAGAGCTATATAAAAGGGTTGGAGAGATTGATGTGGCAATAACAATAGCCTCATTTCGAAAAAGTCTTTCTCTGTTTTGTACCCCTACTTTTCATAAAGAACATAAACTAAAAATGGAGCAAATATATCATCCATTAATTGACGAACCTGTTTGTAATACAGTAACAATAGACAAAAGTTGTATTATTACTGGTTCAAATGCTTCTGGTAAATCTACATATATAAAAGCGGTTGCTATAAACATAATTCTTGCACAAAGTATACACACATGTATGGCTAAACAAATGGTTTTACCATATGCAAGAATTATTACTTCGATGGCTGTACGTGATGATTTGATGGCAGGGGAGAGTTACTATATTAAGGAAATTAAGTATTTGAATCGAATTATTAAGAATTTAAGTGAAGAAAGATTAGTTATCTGTGCGATTGATGAGATTTTACGTGGAACTAATACTGAAGAAAGAATTGCGGCATCTGCTTCAATATTAAGATTTTTACATAAAAAGAATTGCATTGCAATAGTTGCTTCTCATGACATTGAGCTAACAAAAATCTTAGATGAAATGTATGATAATTATCATTTTCGTGAACAAATGCAAGATAAGGATATTGCGTTTGATTACAAAATATATAAAGGTGCATCAAATTCAAAAAATGCGATAAAACTTCTGGAATACATAGGATTTCCTGATGAGGTGATCGCGGAAGCAAGGAATATAGATTGGCGTTAGGCTTGGATTAAAAAAACTTAGCATAATTTTAATTACGTAATTTTCGTATAAATAGAACTTTGAAGATGTAATATAATAGGCTCCAATAATAAACAGTCAATGGTAAGTGCTTCATAAGATGGCGTCTAGATATATCACAATCATTGTGATAAGCTAATTGCTATCATTTTTTTAAGCATTTTTATGTTTTTGATTCATCCGTAAGCGTATAATTGGTCCCAGGATATCCATTTTTTGACTTCTTTTTGTACTTTTGGGATTGAAATGGGATGGTATTCGTACCTGTATCCTCTATACTACCATTTTATATTTTAAGGCTTTAAAAAGCAGGAGATCGGTTTCTTGCTGTTGGTGTGGAATAATATGGATTTAAACAAAAATATAGATAGGATGGGTACATAAACACAAAAAACATAAAGGAATTTGAGTGCAGACAGACGGTAAACGCTTACCAAAAAACATATTAAGGATTTAATTGGATATAATGGAATGTATAATCGCTAAAATGCCTGTTTATCTATTAGAATTGAAGGATGGACCACGCTGTAGCAAGACCTCCTGAAGGTATGCTAAAATATTCCTGCACCATAATGATAAGGGTAAACACATTGGGGAATCGTTTGAGGCTCACCTCCTCAGTGAAAATTGTGATATGTCTGTTGAAGGCTATTTTATAAAATGAATTGAGAATGTTTGTATAGTCTTCCGTAGCAAATTTTTTGTCGAGCGTTTCAAGGATATGAGCCATACGCTCTTCGCAGGAGTGGATATTGTTCCTGTCGTCAATGTGCGAAAAATGTCTTCCCCCTTTCTGGTATTGCAACTAATGTACTCAAGCAATAAGAGGCATGGTCGGGTGAATTTACGGATAAATTAGGAAAGATACTGATATAATGTTGTTCTCCGGTTGAATCCTTCCACAAAGCTGTTTGTATCTGGAACCTGGTTACATACAAATTACCAGATGGATCAAGCAACTCTAAATCTCTCCCGAATGTGCCATTGAGCTTAAGCGTGACGACGTCAAAACCATCCAATTTACTGCGAATAAACTCGTTGGTTATACCTGCCTTTTAACATTCTTTATAAATTGTTTCAAATTCTTCAGCTTTACACTTGCATGTTGCAAGGCAGTTCGATGTCAATTACAATAAAAGTGTCTGGTGTTTGTTTGATACTGATATTTTATCAGAAAAAAGAGGATACGGGTGGTGCCGTTCCTCTTTAACCAGACAATAATTTCTAGCATCATCCACTGATAAATCTTGTAATATTTAATTCCACCCTTAAATTTGTAAGAGTTATTTCCACTGTTCAATATTCTGGGGAGGAATTTACTTTTGCAATTAAGTTGCAATTTATATAAGCATTTGTGTTGTGAATAAATATATTGAAACCTTCATAAAGTAATGGTATGATATTAGAAATCAAAAGTTTAGGAGTTAATATAATGAAATCAAGGATTATACTTAATCAACTTCATCACCATCACAAGCAGCACTTGTAGCTATGATATAAACCATAGGTGCAAGTGCTATCAGTGCTTGTGCCTGTGGTGTTGAATAAATTACAGATAAACACCATTCAGGCATGGAATTTATGCTTGGATGGTGTTTTTATTTTGAAAAAATAAGGAGGTATGAACAATTATGTTTAAGTTAAGAAATCGGAAGGGAACCTGTGATTTTATGCCACAGGAACAAAGTATTAGACAGGAGATAATGCGAAAACTTCAGGATGTATTTGAAAAATACAGATATCAGGTAATTGAGACTCCAATCCTTTGCTATTTTGATGTTTTGGCTTCAAAATATGCAGGAGGAGCCGAAATACTGAAAGAGGTTTATAAGCTAAAAGATCAATAATCAAGGTGAGCGTGAGCTTGGCTTGAGATACGATTTGACGGTACCATTTGCAAGGGTGGTAGGTATGATGTCCTGATTTGAGAATGCCTTTTAAAAGGTACGAAATCGGTAAAGTGTACAGGGATGGGTGTTGATTAAAACAGGAAGAAAACGTGAATTTGTACTGTGTGATGTGGATATGGTCGGAGTTAAATCGTTAATGGCTGAGGCAGAGCTCTTGATGATGGCTGTGGAGACTTATAAAATGCTTGGACTTGATGTTTATATATCATACAACAATAGAAAGCTGCTGTCGGGAATGATTGAAGTTGTAGGTATTGATCCGGAACTGACTTCAAAGGTGATTTTGTGCCTGGACAAACTTGAGAAAATAGGTGAAGAAGGGGTTCAGTCAGAACTTAATGAGCTATTCGTTGAAAGCTCAAAAATTAAGATGCTTCTTGATTATATGAAAATGCAACCGGACGAATTGACAAGTAAATTTACTTCATGCTATACAAACGAATTAATTGAACAAGGAAAAAAGGAGATAAATGAACTTTTGTCATACATTGATGTTTTAGGCATCAAAGACTCACTAAAGTTTACCCCAAGCCTTGCCAGAGGACTTGAAATATATACAGGTACTGTATGGGAAGTATTTCTGTCCGATGGAAGTATAACATCAAGTGTTGGTGCAGGGGGGAGATATGATAATATTATAGGGGCATTTCTAGAAAATGGAATGGATTATCCTGCAGTAGGTATGACCTTCGGGCTTGATGTAATTTACGAGGCATTGGTACCTAAGGGCACTGCCTTAAATAAGCCATTTATTGATTTATGATTTATATGTAATCCCGCTGGGTACAGAAAAAGCCTGCCTGAAGTTAGTTACAGAATTGAGGTCCCATGGGGTAAAAGCTGATATGGGGATGTCCGGTAGAAAACTCAAGAAAGCTCTGGACTTTGCAAATAAACAAGGGATTCCGTATGTAATCATAATTGGGGAAGATGAATTGAAAGCTATGGCAGTAAAGCTTAAAGAAATGTCAACAGGATCTGAATATGAAGTAGGACTGGATGAAATAGTGGAAAGACTGGTAGTATTACTTGGTGAAAATAGATTCGCAAAAAAGTAATGAAGTTGTATAAGTGGAATGAGTTGTCTAAATAGTATATAATTATTAGGGTGTGTGACTGGTCTTGAAAGGAATAAGAAGTAATTTTTAATCAAAGATGCTGGTATGAAACAAAAGGCTATTTTCTGTGACTGGGAATAGAATAAATGCAAATAGAAAGTTGAGAAGAATTGTTTGAGGTGAAATAGAATGATTGATATTGATATAATTAGAAATGTGCAATATTGCTAAAATGTTTATAGCTTAAATAAAGAAACAATGAATACAAAAAATGTTTTTGAGAGGATAATATCATGAGTGAATTTAAGACTCTTTACAAGGTAGTTCCAAAAGTTGTGGAAAACCCAAAGAATTACAAACAAATAAGCCAAGAAGAATTCGAAAGACTAAAGAAAGTGAAAATAGAAGAAGGGGCATCTTTGTGTGAAAGGGGTATTCCATGGACACGTTAGGTCTTGGGGGGAGCTAACACCAAAAATGTGTTCGGTACTCCAAAAGGCTGGTTTAGTCGATAAGAAAGGAAATGGGATATAAAAAATGAGTAACTTAATTACTTATTCGATAAAAACTGATGAAAAGATAGAAGTTATTAGGTTTTCAGAAGATGAAAATATAAAAAGATATGAGGAAGTAAGCATAATTTATAAGGATAGCGATAAGGAATATATTCTGTATACTAATGATTTTATTATTGAGGCACTTTTGGCACTTCAAAATTTACTTATAAAGGCAATTAATGGTGAATTAGAATTGCATAGTTCACTTGTTGAAAAAGGAATTGGATTTCTAAGTAATGAGAATTTCCAAAATAGCCAAGGGTTAGTGATGATTAAAGGGAAGGAAGGAGAAT
>JAAYQS010000240.1 GCA_012519155.1 Clostridiales bacterium | reverse complement strand
AGTTGGTATAACAGAAAAAGAATTCATAGCAGAATTGGTTATATGACTCCACAAGCTTATGAAGATCTTATTACACAATCTGCTTAAAAAACTAAAAAAATGTGTCTACTATATTGACATAGGTCCAAGGTTGTAGACGTACAATATTGTCAGCATTACCGTTGTATACAGCTACAGATGAACTTATTGATAAAATATTGAGAAAAAATAATATTCTTAATGAAGAGAAAATTAAAGAATATGTTATTAATCAACGTAAAATGATAGATGAAATTTTAAAACATGATACTATTACAGAAGAAATCCCAATTTTAACAGAGGAAGAATTTAAACAATTTCCAATGACTTTATCTCTTTCTGGTATGTTTTTTGAAAAAGATATATTTTATAGTTGGGAAGATTATCAAAAACATTTATACCTTATAAGAGAATATGAAAAAAGTCATGTTAATTATATTGTAAAAGAAAATTTTAATTCTGCCTTTAGAAACATACAAATTGTTATACATGAAGGAAAGTGGGTTATTTTATCTAAAAATAAAACACCTGCTATTCATTTTCTTATTCAACATCCAAAAATGATAAATGCCTTTGAAAATATGATTATTCAAGTTATAGAAGATAGATAAAATAAAAAAATAAGAAGCTGATTTTTATATAGGAAATCAGCTTCTTATTTTTTTTAATCATTATTTGAAGCATCGGCTATTTGAACTAATAAATTTAAAATTCTAATAAATAATATTATTATAGACATTACAAGTGAAAATGCTAATAGCCATTCTGTTTTCTTTGGATATCCTTTGGATATACAAGTAGCTATACTATCAAAGTCAGTTACAATGAATAATGCTGCTAAAATTACATCTACAACTGAAAGAGCAATAGCCATAGGTCCATAACCATAAAAGAAGTTTAAAAATACAGGTGTAAAAAATGAGCTAATAAAAATGAAAACACCAAAAATTAAACTTGCAAAGAAAAAAGTGCTTACTATTGCTCTAAATTTTTGATTTACTTTTATAATACCTGTTGAATATAAAAATGCCATTGCAAATATAACAATGAAAGTTAAAATTAATGCTGTTGGAACTACTCCATTGTAAAGGTAAGAATAGCTCATGCATAGCAAACCAACAACATATCCTTCTGTTAGGCAAAATATTGAACCTAATACAGGTGTTGTTGATGGAATAAATAAGCTTATTAATGATGAAATAAGTGATACTATTAAACAAATAAGTACTGCAGTTATACTATTTTCAATAGGTATAATTCCAGAGGCACTAATACATATTCCAACAGCAGTTAATAATAAAAAGAAAAATACTTTTGATGAAGTTCCTGCCATTGAGCATGTTAGACTATTTGAAGCTGCAGAAAGTTTTTTAACTTTTTTTATATAAGGATTTGAAACTTTTAATTCCATTTTTCATACCTCCAATATTTATTTTTCTAATAATAGATATAGCTATATTCTATCAAAATTGGAATTAGCATCATATAGTATTTTTTTAAAATTTGTATTAACATATTAAGAACATAAAATTCTATTGACATTTAGAAGTTGATAGTATCATAATGATAATATCAAATTAACAATAACATTTCAGGAGGTATGTTTATGAGAGCATTAATAGTTGTTGATATGCAAAACGATTTTATTGATGGAAGTTTAGGTACTAAGGAGGCACAGGCAATTCTGTCTAATGTTAAAAATAAAATTGAACAATATAAAAAGAATAATGATGTAATTATTTTTACAAGAGATACTCACAATGAAGATTATTTAGAAACACAAGAAGGCAAAAACTTACCAGTTAAGCATTGTGTTAAGGATACAAAAGGGTGGGAAATATCAAAGGAGTTATTAACAGAAGGATATAAAGTTATTAACAAGGATACCTTTGGATCATTAGAACTTGTGGATTATTTAAAGCAAGACTATAAGGAATTTGATGAAATTGAATTAGTAGGTCTATGTACAGATATTTGTGTTATTTCAAATGCAATGATTCTTAAAGCTGCATTTTTAAAATCTGTAATAAAAGTTGATGCTAGTGCTTGTGCAGGAGTTACAAAAGAAAGTCATAAAAATGCCCTTGAAGCAATGAAAATGTGTCAAATTAAAATTATAAACGAGTAAAAATTATTATAGGAAGTGAGGATTTATGATAAGGATAAATAACGAAATACTTAAAAAAGAGTATTTCCCAGATAATACTTTACGGGTTAGGAAATTAATAAAAGACAAGGATATTGAAATAGAATGGTTATATGAAAATGATGAAGAAATGGCATGGCTTTATTTTATAACAAAACACATAAAAGAAAATAAAAGTGTTAATTCAGTAATATTGAAAATGCCATATATACCAAATGCAAGAATGGATAGAGTGAAAAATAAGGATGAGGTATTTACTCTTAAATATTTTGCAGAATTTATTAATAGTTTAGAGTTTGATAAGGTAATTGTACGAGATGCTCATTCATATGTATCTTTAGCTTTAATTAATAATGTGGAATCAGAAGATATAAGTAATAAAATAAAAAAACTTGCAAAAAGACTACTTTTAAATAAAAATGATATTGTTTTTTATCCAGATGAGGGAGCATGCAAGAGATATTCAGGTATTTTAGGTTATAGTAATACATTTGGCATAAAAAAGCGTGATTTTAGAACTGGTGAAATTAAGGGACTTGATGTGGTTGGTCATATACCTAAAGAAAAATTTAATGCTTTAATAATTGATGATATATGTTCTTATGGAGGTACTTTTTATTATTCAGCTAAAAAATTAAAGGAATTAGGGGCAGATAAAATATATCTTTATGTAACCCATTGTGAAAATAATATTTTAAATGGTGAATTGCTAAAAGATAATTTAATAGAAAAGGTGTTTACAACGAACAGTATTTTTACAGAAAGTAATAAAAAAATCGAAATTATATAAATAGAATTAAGGGGGCAAATAAAATGAATACAGTACCATTATTATTATGTGATTTTTATAAAACAGTTCATAGTGAGCAATATCCAAAGGGAATAACTAAGCTTGTTTCTTACTTTACACCAAGAATGACTCGTATTGAAGGAGAAGATAAACTAGTAATGTTTGGACTTCAAGCATTTATCAAAGAATATTTAATTGATTATTTTAATGATAATTTCTTTAATAAGCCTAAGGATGAAGTGATTTCAGAATATAACAGAATATTAAGCTATACATTAGGTAAAAATAGTTATAAGGATGAAAAAATAAAAAAACTATATGATTTAGGATATTTACCATTAGAAATAAAGGCTATACCTGAAGGGGAAAGAGTTCCTATAAAAGTTCCAATGATTGAAATAAGCAATACACATCCAGATTTTGCATGGCTTGTAAATGCTATAGAAACACTTCTTAGTTGTTCTTTATGGCATACTATGGTATCTGCAAATGTTGGATACAATTATAGGCAAATTGTAAATAAGTATTATGATATTTCAGTAGATGATAATATTCCTAGATCAAAGGCATTAGGAGATTTTAGTATGCGAGGTCAAGAAAGTCTTGAAAGTGCAATTAAAAGTAGTGCAGCATTTTGTTTATCATTTTTAAATACTGCAACAGTACCTGCAATACCATTTTTAGAGGAATATTATAATTGTGATTGTACTAAAGAGCCAGTAGCCTTTGGATCTATAAGTACTGAACATTCAGTTATGTGCAGTAATACTGCTGTAGATGGCGATGAAATTACTATGCTTAAGAGATTATTAAATGAAACTTATAAGGATCTTTCTTTTTCTATGGTTAGTGATAGCTATGATTATTGGAATCTTGTTGATAACATCTTGCCTCAGTGTAAAGAAGATATACTAAATCATAATGGATGTTTACTTGTAAGAGGAGATAGCGGAGATCCTGTGCAGGTTGTTACAGATACAGTATTTCATTTATGGGATATATTTGGTGGAACAGTTAATTCTAAAGGCTATAAGGTATTAGATAGTCATGTAAAGGCAATTTATGGAGATAGCATTACTCCTGAAAGAGCTAAACAAATATATGAGATTTTAATTAAAAATGGATTTGCATGTAATAACGTAGCTTTAGGAGTCGGAAGCTTTTCTATGGAATGTTTACAAAAAGACGGCAAATTTAGTCCTTTTACTAGAGATACATTTGGAATTGCAGTAAAGGCTACCTATGGTGAAATGGGAGATAAGCCTCTTATGATATTTAAAAATCCAAAGACTGATACTGGAAACTTTAAAAAGTCTCAAAGAGGAATGTGTAGAGTTTTTCATGATAAAAATGGTGTAATAACATATGAAGATGGTTTAGATAGAAACACTATCAATTATAATAAAGAAAATATGCTAATTACTGTATTTAAGGATAGTTCTATGGTTAAGGAATACACATTATCAGAAATAAGAGAAAGATTACATGATGGTAAGTTTTAAGGGAGATGTTTTTATGTTTGACGCTGAGATTATTAAGGATAAAATAGTATTATGGATAAAAAATTGGTTTAAGGAAAATGGAGATGGTTGCAAAGCTGTTGTTGGAATATCAGGAGGTAAGGATAGCTCAATAGTTGCAGCACTTTGCAAGGAGGCCTTAGGAAAAGAAAATGTATATGGTGTACTTATGCCAAATGGACAGCAAGGAGATATTGATATAGCAAGAGATTTAGTTAAATATTTAGATATAGAATATTGCATTTTAAACATTCAAGATTCTTATAATGGAATTATACAAGAAATTAACAAATCAGGAATAAACATTTCTGATCAAGCAAAAACAAATCTTCCACCAAGACTTAGAATGGCAGCTTTATATGCAGTATCACAATCTGTAAATGGACGTGTAGCTAATACATGCAATTTATCAGAAGATTATGTAGGATATGCTACAAGATATGGTGATGGTGCAGGAGATTTTAGTCCTTTATCTAATCTTACTGTAGCAGAGGTTAAGGCTATAGGAAGAAGTCTTAATATGCCTGCTAAATTTGTAGATAAGGTTCCTATAGATGGTTTATGTGGAAAAACTGATGAGGATAATTTAGGCTTTACTTATGCAGTTTTAGACAAATATATTAGAACAGGAATATGCGAAGATAAAGAGACAAAAGATAAAATAGATAATATGCATGAAAAGAATAAATTCAAGTTACAATTGATGGATTCTTTTATGTATAAATAAAATTTTGGAGAAAAATATGAAAGATAATAAACTTAGTGAGAAAGAATATTTACAAAAGTATGATATTAATAAATACGAAAGACCATCACTAACTAGTGATATTGTAGCATTTACTGTAAAGACACAAGAAAGTAAAGATTATAGAAAGTTACCAGAAAAAAAGCTTTCTGTTCTTCTTGTAAAAAGGCAAGAGCATCCATTTAAGGATGAGTGGGCACTTCCAGGTGGATTTATAAAACCTGATGAATCATTAGAAGATAATGCATACAGGAAATTAAAAGAAAAAGCAGGAATAGAAGATGTTGTTTTATCACAACTTAAAGTATTCAGTAAATTAGACAGAGACCCTAGAGGGTGGGTAATATCTTGTGCTTTTATGGCGTTAGCAGAAGAAAATAAATTTAATATAGATAAACATAATGCAAATGAAAAGTGGTTTAATATTGATTATAAAAAAGAAAAGAATAATATTTATAATTTAACTTTAAGAAATGAGGATGAAATTCTCACAGCTGTTATCGAAATGGGAGATGAATTTTCAAAAGTTGATAATGATAAATTTAAGATTATAGAATGTAACCAAATAGCATTTGACCATGCAGAAATTATAGCTTGTGCAGTTGAAAAATTAAGGCAGGATTTATATAATCATAAATTAGCTTTTGAATTGCTTCCACATTTTTTTACATTAACAGATTTGCAGACTATATGTGAAATTGTATTAGATGAAAAATTAATAAAGGCTAATTTTAGGCGTAAAATTAAAGATTTAGTTACTGAAACTGAAAAGCTATCAGAGGGGGCAGGACATAGACCTGCTAAATTATATATAAAAGCTAAGTAAAATAAATAGTTCAAGATTTTGAAAAATCTTGAACTATTTTATCTTAAAAATACAAAATTATTATTAGTTGATAAATCACTTGAATAAGTAAAATTCATATCAGAAAAGCCTTTTATATCATCAATATCTTCTATTGAATTTGAACATATATATCTTACCATAAGACCACGAGCCATTTTTGCTTCTGTAGCTTTTACTTTTATTTTATTATCCTTTAAAGAACCGAAAGTACATGAAATAAAGGTATCATTGTCGGTTACATATTTCTCTATACACTTGCTATATTCTTTTGATGCTAAATTTAAAATAATATTAGAGTCTTTAGTTAATTCTTTGTATATACTATCACCCCAAAAATCATAAAGATTTTCATATTTATCTACATTAAACTTTGATTGCATTTCAAGCCTGTAAGGAGTAATGCCATCAAGAGGCTTTAGTATACCATAAAAGCCAGATAGAATTTTTAAATGATTATTTGCAAATTCAAATTCATCATAAGTGAATGAATTTGGAGACATATATTTATATTGAATTCCTTCATATGAAATAATAGCAGGTGATAAATTTCTTTCTAAGTTCATAAATTTATATCTTTCAAAATTAAGTTTTGCAATATCATCACTACAATTTAAAATTTTTTTTAAATCCTCGTATTGTAGTGATTTTAACTTTTCATAAAGTATATAAGTTTTTGAAAGCAATGATGGCATAGAAATATTTACTATATCATCATTATTTATGTTTATTTTCTTTGCAGGTGAAATAATAATATTCATACTAATAATCTTAAACTTCTTTAGATTGTAAATAGTTTAAGACTTCATCTGCATTTTGTGCTGCTTTTACCTTGTCATAAACTTTTTCTATAATTCCATCTGTTATTATATAAGTAGTACGAACTACACCCATATATGTTTTTCCATACATTTTCTTCTCCTTGTAAACATCGTAAGCATTTATTGCTTGAAGTTCTGGGTCAGAAAGTAAAATGAAAGGTAAATCTTGCTTAGTAGCAAAGTTCATATGTGACTTTACACTATCTTTACTTATTCCTATTATTGGAACATTAAGTTTTGTATATTCATTATAGGAATCTCTAAATCCACATGCCTGCTTAGTGCATCCTGCAGTTGAATCTTTTGGATAAAAATATAAAACAATTGTTTTGTGATCTTTTATTAATTTGCTTAGTGTAACTTCATTTCCATCTTTATCAGGTAAAGTAAAATCAGGTGCTTTTAATCCTTCTTTTAACATATTATCAGTCCTTTCATAATTAATTTAGTAATTTATTATAATTTTATTCTAACAGAGAAATAAATGATAATCAATAACAATTATTAAATAATAATTATTGCACAGCAATAAAAATATATACAACATCTTTATTTTTTCTTTATTTTTATTAAAAATAATCTTTATCTTTCTTTTGTATGATTATTACATACAAAGGAATGAGGTGTTAGATATGATTAAAATTAATAATTTATCAAAGGAATTTAAAGGTAAATCTTTTACACAAAAAGTACTTAAGAATATTAATTTAGAAATTAAAGATGGAGAATTTGTAACGATAATGGGGCCATCAGGGGGTGGTAAATCTACATTATTAAATATTATAGGAATGCTTGAAGAACCTACAAATGGAGAGGTTTTTATTGATGAGAAGAAGGTTAATTATAAAAGTCAAAATGTATTAGATAATTTAAGAAGAGAAAATATAGGGCTTATTTTTCAAAATCCTAATTTAATTAGTTCATTAAATCCATTAGAAAATCTTTTAATTGCAATGCAAAATAATGATTCAGCAAAAGACAAAATAAATAAAGCAAAAGAACTTTTAAAAAGTGTAGGGCTTAATGGAAAGGAGAAAAGTAAAATTACAAATTTATCTGGAGGAGAAAAGCAGAGAGTTTCTATAGTAAGGGCTCTTGTAAATAATCCCAAAATATTATTATGTGATGAACCAACAGGGGCACTTGATTCTAAAAATGGACAAAATGTAATAGATATACTTTTAAAATTTAAAAAAGCTACTAATGCAACATTAATTGTAGTGACCCATGATGAGACAATAGGAAGTTTAGGTGAAAAAAGATTATATTTGCAGGATGGTGGTTTACATGAATCATATTAATTTATTTAATATATATAATAAAAAGCTTATTAAAAATAAAAAAATATTATATTTTATTACTTCATTGTCCATATTTTTAGCAGTTATTATTTCACTTACTGTTCCACAAGTTGCGCATCAAAGCAGGGATTACTTAGATAATAAAATGATTGAAATAAATGGTGGTGATTTGCAAATACAATTATCAAGGGACTATAGTAATGAAAAGTTTTTTGAGGAAATAGAAAAGATAAAGAATGAAGGGTGTCAGGTTACTACAGCATATAGAGGAAGGTCTTATTGCATTATTGGTTCTAATAGAATTGTTACATCAGCAATTATTTCAGATTATGACATAGATGATGATGAAGTAATAATAGGTGAAGCTTTATCAAAATCTTCTAAATTAAAAGAGGGTGACACTATAAATTTAAGTATTAAGGGAGGTAGTGTAAAGGAATATAAGATAAAGGAAGTAGAGCACTTAGCCAAAGGAGTTTCAAATGATAATGAGATACTTGGATATGCAAAGGTTAAGTATACTAGTGATATGGATGTGTCTAATCTTTCTAAAAATATTTATATAAGTGGCAAAGATGGACAAGAACTTTGCAATAGGCTTAAAAATATAGATAGTGATAATAGGTATATGCCACTTGAAGAAAAGAAAAGAAATGTAATTGATAATGAAGCTCTAGAAGAAACTTCTCTTGGAATATTGAGCATAGCAACATATATAATATCTATTTTATGTATAGTTTCTACAATTAGTATGATTATGTTTCAAAGAAAAAAGGATATAGCAATTTTAAGAATGTTATCAATAAAAATTAGTGACATAAAAAAATCTGTAATGCTAGAAATATCTATATGGTTTGTTCCAGTAATTATTATAGCAAGTATACTTAGTTATCCATTAAGTATATTATTATTATCATATAAAGGAATAAAATACACAGAAGGTATTGCTTGGGCCATATTATTCATACTTAAAAATCTTGCCTTTAATATATTGGCACTCTTTATTATATCAATGATTTCACTTCAATTAATATCTTGCATGAGACCAATTTCAATCTTGAAAAATAGTAGTAGTGATGAACTTAGAAAGAAGCTTAAGAAAGTATCATTAGAATGCATTTTTGTTGTTCCACTTATTATGGTGTTATATTGCATAATAAGCAATAATATGGGGAGCCTTATAGGACTTATAGGATTAACAGCTTTTTGCATTATCTTTGTTATATTTACATGTATTATATTTAAAATTATAAGCAGTATAGTACCTTTAAGATTTATAAATTTACGTTACTGTTTTAAATCTATAAAGAAGAATTTATTTGGCTTTGTAGTAGTACTTGTTAGCATAACAATAACACTTTGGTTTATTCTTATAGGATTTTATTTAGAAGGTTCAATTAAGGATAATATGACAAAATCTATAAAAGAGGCACTTCCATATAATTATACAGTAGACACTAATAATTCTGAGGAATTTGATAGTTTGCTTGATGCAACTAAATCAGTTAAGGGGTACGATAAGTTATACTCCATTAATGGGAATGTAACAAACATGGATAAAAAAACTCCTTATAGAAACATAACAATATATGAAGTAAATCCTGATAAATATTCTGCTAAGTTTAATATTTGTGAAGGTGAAAACTTGTTTGAGGGAGATAAGGAAGGAGCCATAATATCAGATGAAATGCATAATAATTGCAAAATAAATGTTGGAGATACTTTAGATGTAACTACAAAGAATGGTAATATAAAAATCATGGTAAAAGGCATATATAAATCTTGTGGTATAAATGATATAGCGGTTTATAAAGAAAATAAAGAATTAGGCGAAGAAATTGAATATCTTATTAATGCTGAAAATACTGATTTTGCTAATGGCTTAAGTGATTTAGATATATTTAATATAAATGATGTAGGTGCAAACCTTGCAGCATCACTTATGAAATTTTTAAAAGTATTTAAGATTCTTTCTGTAATAACAATTTTTTCTTCATTATTATTTGATATAAATATCATGAAGATGAATAGTTCACTTGAAGAAAAAGATGAAGCTATTATAAAATTACTAGGCATAGGAAGCAAATTTATAAGAAAGTCTAATAACATTAAAGCAATAATTATGATGATTTTAACAAGTGCATTATCAGTTGGAATGTTTAATTTTATTATGTCTACAGTATTTAAAGGTATGTTTCATTGTAGTGGCAGTGTAGGAACTATAGGCATTATAAGTATGGTTATTATATCACTAATAATTTGTTTTGCGGCATTTTCTAAGAATACAATATCATCAAAGGTTGACTTAGAGCTTTTACGAAATGATTAAAATATGATGGTATAATATATGTATAAAATTTGGTAAGAAAGGTGATTACATGGGAGATAAAATTTTAGTTATTGAAGATGATGAAGATATAAGACAAATGCTTTGTGATTATTTTATTAAGGATGGATATAGCATTACTGAAGCATGTAATGGTCTTGAAGGATTGGAAAAATTTAAGTCTGTTAATCCTCATATAGTGCTTCTTGATGTTATGATGCCTGTTATGGATGGATATAAATTTCTTAAAAAGCTTAGGACGTTTTCAAATGTGCCAGTTATTATGCTTACAGCTAAAGGAGAACAAATGGACAAGATCCTAGGTTTTAACAAAGGATGCGATGATTATGTAGTTAAGCCTTTTGATTTAATTGAATTATCATTAAGAGTTAAAGCCATTTTAAGAAGAGGTACACAAGTTTTACAAAGTAGCAATATAATGTATAAGGATTTAGAAATAGATGAAAAAAAGTTTAAGGTTTTAAGATGCAGTAAGGAAATTAAATTAACTAAAAAAGAATTTGATATTTTAATTCTATTACTTAAAAATCAAGATATAGTATTTTCTACAGAAAACATATATGAAAAAGTGTGGCAGGAAGAATATATGGAAAACGATAATTCTGTATTAACTCACATGCGAAATTTAAGGTCTAAATTAGGAGATGACATTAAAAATCCTAAGTATATAAAGACTATATGGGGAGTAGGATATAAGATTGAGAAGGATAGTTAAATTAAAAGGTGAAATTGTAATATTTGTTATTATTTCAATAGTTATGGGATGGATTGGATTTGCATTTATAAGTGATAAATTTTTTCGTAATTACAGCTATAATAAAAAATATAGTCTTGCTTACAATTATAATTATGATACCATTAGTCTAATGAAGGAAAAGATTGATAGAATAAATATTGATAATCTGAGTGAGGCAGGAATTGATAATGAACTTAAGGAAATAATTGAGCAGGCAGACAATATGCGTAGTTCATTATATTTAACAGATAAGGAAGGATGTGTAGTTTATAATACACATATTTTAGATATTGATAGAATAAATATTAATGAAGATAATGTGGAGATTAGCGTTAGTGAAGATTCAAATGAATATGAAGTTAAAAATATTATTAAAATAACAGATAATAGATATCTTGTTGTTATAAACATGGGGTATTGTGGTGATAACGGTAATGTTATGGATATGTTCATACTATTTATAGTAATAATGTTATTATTTATATTTTTTATTTACGGAAGAGTAAATTACATAAATAAGCTAAATAATTCTGTGGAAAGCATTAGTAAAGGTGATTTATCTATAAGAGCACCAATAAAATATAAAAATGAACTTACATCTTTAGCAGAAGGTATAAATTCCATGACTGAAGAACTTGAAAATAGAGACTCTCAGGAGAAAGAATTTATAACTAATATATCTCATGATTTAAGAACACCTTTAACTACCATTATGGGTTACATAAAGATGATACAAGAAAAGAAATATACAAATAGTGAAGAACTAGATAAATATATAAATATTATCGACAGAAAAAGTTCATATTTAAAGAGGATGTTAGAAGATTTCTTTTATTATTCTAAGGTAAGATCTAATGATATAAAAAAAGAAAATGTTCGTATAAATTTAAATGAAAGTTTAATGCAGATTTTAGATGGTGAAGAGGAAAGTTTCAATAAAAACAATCTTAAGTTAGATGTTAGTATATGTAAGGAAAATCTATATTTATGTGCTGATCCTATGCTTATTGCTAGAACATTTCAAAATATTATATCTAATTCATTAAAGTATTCTAAGGAAGGAACTACAGTAAATATTTCACTTGATAATAGAGTAATAGATAAGAAAGATTATGCCATTTTTAAAGTATCAAATATTCCTTATGATGACATAAAAGAGCAAGATGCAAAGAAATTATTTGATAGAATGTATAAGTTGGATAAGTCGCGAAACAATAAAGGAAGTGGTCTTGGACTTTCAATAACTAAAGAAATAGTTAGAAATTATGATGGCTTTACAAAGGCATATTTAGAAGGTAGCTATATATGTTTTGAAATCGGGTTTATTATAAATAAAAAGGCTGTGTCACAACACAAAGTTCATATTTGATGTGATGATTTGGCAAGGAGGGGATAAATTATGAATTGGGACTTGATAATCGTTGTTGTAATAATTGCCGTAATGATAATCTTGGCATTAGGGTTTAAAGTGTTGCTAATCATTTTGGCTAAGAAAGGTATTAGCAGCATTACAAAGAAAGATAAAAAACAAATGAAAAAAGACGAATGATATAGTTTCTATAATAGTTGGCTTCATTAATAAAAATAATGCCTAAGCTTTTTTGCTAGGCATTATTTTTGTATAGTATTTGCATAATATAAATTAATTATTAAAATAATATAATGATAAATTATATTTTTTTTGTAATGCTATTTTTGATTGAAATTGTGAAAGCATATTATATTCACTTTCATCTATTAATTGAGCATTTTCTTTAACGTAATTTGTGATTTCAGTATCTTTAGCTTCCTTATCATTATAAATTATGAAGTAACGAACTTTACCTTCATTAACATAACTTATAAATTTATCTAATGATATATAATCAATATCACCTGAAAAGCCATTACATGATAAAACAGGAAGAGACGTATCAATAATAAAATTTGCAAGATCACTACTTTTAGTTGTGGCAGCAAAAAAGCTACCTTCTTTATAATTATTTTTAAGGTATTTTTCTAAATCAAGATTCTTTTTAAGGGTAGTTACTCCACCATTTATTTTTTGTAGGTTAAGATCTTCATTTGCAATTTCAGGTCCAGCGGAAGGTTTTGTTAAGTTTGGAACATATATTATTGTAGTTAAGCACCAATAAGCTGGAGCAATTAAAATAGTCATAATTCCTATTAGTAGTATATGTTCTTTGAATTTTTTACTTTTTATTATATTAATAATATATATAAATGTTATTAGTAATAAGAATATAACTAGTATTTGTAACAATTTAGGAATGTTATTGAATTTCTTTATGTTTATTATTTCTAGAATCATAGTAATTAAAAAGCATAACAGTAATATGTATTTTTTGTATTTTACGTTGTTTTTTAGATACTCTATCATAATTGGTATGCTGCAAGCAGCTAGTATACATATAGAAGGAGCTATCATTACTAAATAATATCTGTGAAAAAATCCAGCAAAGCTGAAAAATAAAAACATACTAATAAACCATGTACTCCATAAGGTGAAAAATGCATTTTGGGTATTTGTATTAATTTTTATTTTTTTAATATACATTATTATAAAAGACAAAGCAAAAATAATAAGCCATGAAATTTGACCATATATGCTTTCTGTAAAAAATCTAAAAATAGATGGATTACCTATATAATCATCAAATTGATATATTGAATTAAAAGAGTGCTTATCTTTATCTTGGCTATTAGAAGATATTATAGTATTATCTAAAGTTTCATCACCTAAAACTCTAAACATTCCGTTATGCCCAGCTATTAATTCAAATACGGAATTTGAAGAGGTGTTATCTATGTAAGGTCTTTGAGAACTTGGAGTAATATCTACAATGGTTGCCCAAGAAAATGACACAATTATAATAATAAAGGTTGTAATTATACACTGAAAAATTTTTTGTTTTGTATTAGTTTTAGAAAATAGTAAATATGTAATAGCAAAGGCAGGAATAATAAGATATGCCTGAAGCATTTTTATATTAAATCCTATACCCACTAGAAAGCCAGCTAGTAATAAAAATTTTGTTTTAGTTGTGTCAATATATTTAAGTAAAAACATTGCAGATAAAAGTAAAACAAAAATAAGCTGCATATCAATTGTATTATTTCTTGAAACTGCTACTACTATTGGTGTAAGTGAAAAGAATAATGAGGATAATATTGCAGCTAAAGAATTCTTATAATATTTCTTTACAATTATATATATAAGTAAACTTGATAAGCTACCACATAAGGCTTGGGGAAGCATTATTGAATATGTATTATTACCAAAAATAATTACAAAAAGACATTGAAGCCATAAGCCTAATGGTGGTTTGTCTACTGATAGAATACCTGAAGGATCAAAGGATACAAAAAAGAAATTTTTTAGACTTTTTGTCATACTAAGAACTGCAGCTGAATAATATTCATTACCGTATCCATAATTTTTAATGGCATAAAAATTTAGTATAAATGAAAATATAATAATAAAAGTTATTATTATAGTGTTATAATTTTTTTTTGTTAATTTTATGAAGTTTTCTTTTGAGAATATTTTATTATAATTCATAATAGACCACCTAATTTTTAATCTTAACTTAATTATAATTGTGGCATATTTCATGTCAATTGTATAGAATAGCAACTTTTTTGATTTTTTAGCACAATTTTAATATTAGTGTTATTGTTAGGATGAATAAATTATGGTAACATAATTAATCATAGAAACACAATTAATTTTATAGTTGTATGTTAATAATAAGGAGAATTTTTTATGACTGATGCATTAATAAATTGGTTTACAAATACTTTAAGTTTTATGCCTAAAGAACTTATAGCATTTATAATTTCAATGGTACCTATATTAGAACTTAGAGGTGGTCTTGTTGCAGCTTCACTTCTTGGAATTGGAATTTGGCAAGCAGTAATAATATGTTTTATAGGAAACATAATACCTATTCCATTTATTCTTTTATTTATTACTCCAATATTTAATTGGATGAAAACAACTAAACTTTTCAGTCCACTTGTACATAAGCTTGAAAAGAAATCCATGGCTAAAAGTGACAAGATACAAAAATATGAATTTTTAGGATTAGTACTTTTTGTAGGTATACCATTACCTGGTACAGGAGCATGGACAGGTGCATTAATAGCTTCACTTCTTGGAATAAAGATAAAGAAAGCTTTTCCTGCCATAGTAGTTGGACTTTTTGTTGCTACAACAATTATGTGTATTATTTCCTATGGAATACCTTGGTTAACAAGAATGTTTTAATAATTGCAATTTAATAAGCCTAATTAGAATCTAAATTCTAATTAGGCTTATTTTTATGAGCATAATTCATGATGAAGATTTTGTTTCATTATATTTAAGTATTCTGTTGGTGTAAGTTTTGCTGTTAACTTAGATGGTGTAACGTAATCTATTGATTCACCATCAAATACCATTGCAGTTCCAGAGACATAATAAGCACCAGGATTGTAGTTAAAAGGTATTTGATTGTTTCCATCAGTAAAAATTACTTGAGTATTAGGATTTTGCCATTCTTCTGGAAGTTCATAAGAATAAGTACTTTCGTTAAGATTCATTTTAACTCCAGGCCAAGGTGTTAAGACTTTTGTATAGGAATTCTCTTTAGCATAAACATATGCAAATAAATCTTTATTCCAATTACAATCTTTAAAAGCATATAAAAATCCTTGATTAATTGAGTTATTGCTATTTACTATAGGAGTATTAATAATATCTAGAGAAGGAGTTTCCTCTATAATATCTTCTTTATAAGCAATTATAACAGATCTTCCATTTAATTCAGTCATTAAGTAACCATCTTGAACCTTAATCTTCTTTCCAGAAACTTTATCTATGTAAGTACCATCATCTAATGTGGTTTGAGTATGTATATTAGCGTTGTTTTTATCTAGATTAACTATTACAACACCGCAGTTTCCACGTTCAATTTCAAAAACAGTATTAGAATTTAATATTCTTATGTATTCATTCTTAGTAGCAAAATGATTATGGAATTTGTTAATTTCTACTACTAAGTTGTTTTTCCAAGATGTATTAGAAGGACTACCAATACTACCTCTTAATCCTTCACTTGGTCTTGCATAGAACATTGGAATTGAGTCGGCTCTTGATGCTAAAATGCACCAACTTAAAATTATATTATTATCTGATATTGAAATTGATTTTCTTCCGTAATCGCCTGCATATGTATCATGTGATTCTACCCAAGTAACTAAATTTTTTGGAATATCTTGACGCATGTAATATTGTGCAAGCCCTGCATTACAATTTAATACTGCATCTATAACATTCCAACCGTAGACATTATCAGTAACTTTCATGTACTTTGAATAATTTTGTATATCAGTTGCACATTCATTTAATATTTCACCATATATAAATGCATTTTGTTTTTTATCTTTAATACCTTTAGTTATTGTAGGCCAGTAATCATTTGGAATTTCATCAGTTGGAAGTCCAATATGCTTTGCAGCATCAAATCTAAATCCGTCAGCACCAAGTTCTTCAGCTTCATTTAAAAAGTCAATTATTATTTTTTGAAGATCTTTGTTTGCTGTATTTAGTCCAGGCATTCCAATAGCACCTTGAGTCATTGAATTTCTGTCATTGTCATTATTATTGAATGCTCCAAGTGATTCATCTTGCCAAAAATCATCGTTATCTCTTAAATATGAAGGAATATTAGAATTTCTATCCCATTTAGCATGATTTCCATTTCCGTATTCATTTGCTAAATGATTAGTTACAACATCAACTATTATTTTAATTCCATATCTATGAGCTTCCATACACATGTCTTTAAATTCTTCTTTAGTTCCAAGAACATTTCCAATTTCAAAATCTATTGGTTGGTATAATTTCCACCAATCATAGTTTGTATCAAAGTTACCATCTTTGTTAGGTTGTACAGGTGATACCTGAACGCTTGTATAACCTGCTTTAGCTATTTGTTTTAAATTACTTTTTATATCTTTAAAGCGCCAATCCCATGCATGTAATATAACGCCTTCTTCACATTTATCTCTTAAGCCATAATCTTTTTGGTTTTTCTTTGATTTTTTACTGTTTAAGTAGTCTCTATTGTAGGAATATGTATAATTATCTAAAGTTTGTTCTAATAAATTTAGCATAATAACCTCCTCCTATTTAGAAAAGCTTTACAATATCTATATACTTATTATATCACCAATTGTTAATAAATCAATAAAAATATTAACAAAATGTAAATAAAATATTAAAAAGTTAATAAAATGTAAAAAATAAGACTACATAAAGTAATCTTATTTCATAGCTATTGTAGCAATTTCTAATGGATTAGAAACTATATATTTGGGTTTGTACATTTCAAGTTCAGAGCGAGATCTAAATCCCCATAAAACACCAACAGTATCTATGTTTGCATTTTTTCCTGTTTTCATATCTGTGTTAGTATCTCCCACATACAGACATTCTGAAGGTTTTACGTTTAATGATTTACAAATATTAAATACTCCCTCTGGATCTGGTTTTTTCTTTACATTTTCTTTTTGACCACATACTTCGTCAAAATATTTTTCTCCAAATATAGCCTTTATATTGTCTAGAGTTCTTTCATGGGGTTTGTTTGATAAAACTGCTATCTTAATTCCACTTGATTTTAATTTTTGCAATAGTTCTAGTATATATTCATAAGGCTTAACCTCATATAGACAGTGAAGTTTAAAATATTCAGAATAAGTTGTTAGTGAATCTTCATAATTATCAAGATTTGTATCACCACAAAATTTAAGGGCTCTTTCCATAAGTTTTTTATATCCGTCGCCAACAAATTTTTTTGTTTCTATATCTGTAATAGGGCCAATACCATATTTTTTTAGTGTTAAGTTAGTAGTGTAAGTAAGAGCTTTTATAGTATCAAGAAGTGTACCGTCTAAGTCGAAAATACAACATTTATACATTTTTTCATCTCCCGTTTATTTATAAGAGAAATTTTACAACAGTTAATAGTATTATTCAATTAAAAAACATAGAACAATTGAAGTTGTTTTTATTAATTTAGTGAATTATTATTAATGTATAAAGACAAAGGATTAAATTGTGAAAGATATGGATAATGTAAGATTTACAGAAGCATATAATAAAGTAATAATGAATAATCAAAAAAAACATGGAATTGGTACATTAAGTGAAAAGAGTTTACATGCAGTAATAAAAAATTATTTAGAGCCTGACGAACAAAAGCAAGAAATTAAAATTGGGAAAAATTATGCGGACATATATAATGAAGAAGGGATTATTGAAATTCAAACTAAGCAGTTTAATAAACTTAGAAATAAGCTTACTGAATTTTTAAAAAATTATAAGGTTACAGTTGTATATCCAATAGCATTTAATAAATGGCTTTATTGGGTTAATGATGAAACAGCAGAGGTATCAAAGGGAAGAAAATCACCTAAAACTGGGACTGTATATGATGCCTTTTTTGAACTTTATAAAATAAAAAAATTCCTTAATAATGATAATTTAAAGTTAAAGATAATTTTGTTGGATGTTGAGGAATATAGATATTTAAATGGATGGAGTAAAGATAAAAAGAAGGGATCACATTGCATGGATAGAATACCAAAGAGGGTAGAAAAAGAAATAAATATTTGTACAATTGATGATTATAAAAAATTAATCCCTAAGGGGTTAAGTAATGAATTTACTAGTAAAGATTTTGCTAAACAAGCCAATATAAAGATTGAAAAGGCACAATTAACATTAAATATTTTATATGAAGTACAAGCTGTTAAAAGAATAGGTAAAAAGGGAAGATCATATTTATATACTGTTTAGGTATTATGCAAGAATTTTTTTTATTATGTAGGACAAAATAAAATAAAATAATAAGAAAGGTTTTGATTTTATGCATAATAAGCCAATTATAGATGAGATTAAAGATATACTTCCAGGATTCCTTGTGTCCCTTACTATAGGTATGGTGAGTAATGTTATTGCAAATTTTATACCTAGCCTAGGATCTGCAACAATAGCTATTTTATTTGGTATAATAGTTGGAAATTTATTTTTAAGTCATGATATATTTCAGAGAGGATATAAATTTTCAGAATCTAATCTTCTTGCATATTCTATAGTACTTTTAGGTGGTACACTTAGTTTATCATCTTTAATGGAAATTAAATTAACAGGAATAATTTACATAATAACTCAAATGGCTATAACTATTATGGTATGCATGTTTGTGGGAAAAAGACTTCAATTTTCAAGTGATTTTATATATTTAATGGCTAGTGGAAATTCTGTATGTGGATCTTCAGCAATTGCAGCTACTTCATCTACTATTAATGCTTCAGATAACGATAAAGGAATAACTATAACTATTACAAATGTTATGGGGATATTTCTAATGTTTTTACTGCCTATTATATCTAGACTTTTATATAATAATGAATTATTAAAAACATCTGCTCTTATTGGTGGAGTAATTCAATCAGTTGGTCAGGTAATAGCTAGTGGATTAATGATAAATGAACAAGTAAAAGAATTTGCAATGATATTTAAGATATTTAGAGTAATACTTCTTATTTTAGTTGTATTCTTATTTGGACATTTGAAAAATAAATCTAATAAAGAAATAATACAAGATGAAGAAAGTAATATTAAGTCTGGTAATGTTACTGTGCCATGGTATGTTATTGGAATTTATGGAGATGTAAATAAAGGTTTGTGGGACAAGGTAAAAGAAGATAGAACATTAATGGAGCTTGAGAATTATTCACAGGATGGAATATCCTTAGGATTATGCTTTGGATATGATGAAGAGGATAATAACAAGTATCTAGTTGCAGTTAAAAAGCCTGAAAAATATTATGGTAATGATACTTTTTCAAGGGACTATAAAGTTGAAATATGGATTCCAATTATTAAAGATTAAGTGTTGACAATATAGATAATAGGATGTAATATAGTAGTATAAGTTATACGACTATATTAAAAATAAAATAGTTTGTCATTGACAACATTTACATTGTGCGGTAGTATGAAAAAAGCAATACATAAAAAGGAGGTTTTGTTAATGATTATCAGATTTTTTGCTTATGAAAAATTAAATATTGTTTCTTCAAGAACTTCGAACATTGGCAATACATATTGTAGTAGTTTCTTAGAGTATTAAAGTAAAATAGATAATCACCAAAACCAAAAAATAATATTGTTTTTACGCCTTAGGTAATTATGTTTACTTAAGGTTTTTTATTTTTATTAATTAAAAGTATTTTAATAATCCAATAAACTTGGATTTGGGATGGGAGGTATAAGGTTTGATAAAAGTAGAAAGTATAACAAAGGAATTCAAAAACAACAAAAAGTATCCAGGCTTTAGGGGAGCTATTAAGTCTTTCTTTTCAACTGAATATGTAATTAAAAAGGCAGTTGAAGATATTAGTTTTGAGATTGAAAAGGGAGAAATAGTTGGATATATTGGAGCTAATGGAGCTGGTAAATCAACAACAATAAAGATGATGACAGGAATCTTAACTCCTACTAGTGGGAAGATAACTGTTGATGGGCTAGTACCTTATGAAAATAGGAAGGAAAATGCCAAGAATATTGGAGTTGTATTTGGTCAAAAAACTCAGCTTTGGTGGGACTTGCCTTTATCAGAAACTTTTTCACTTTTAAAGGAAATATATGATGTAAGTGACGAAGATTACGATGAAAGAATGAAGTTCTTAAACGATATTTTAGGATTTGATGAGTTTTTATTAACACCAGTAAGATCATTATCTCTAGGGCAAAGAATGAGAGCTGATATTGCAGCTTCACTTCTTCATAATCCTAAAGTTGTATATCTTGATGAACCAACAATAGGACTAGATGTAATGGTAAAGGAAAAAGTAAGAAGAGCAATAAAAGAAATAAATGAAAAGTATGGAACTACAATTATTTTAACAACTCATGATTTAAATGATATAGAAGAGCTCTGTTCTAGAATAATAATAATAGATAAAGGTCAAAAAATTTATGATGGTTCCTTAGATGAAATTAAGAATAAGTATGGTGCCATGACTTCAATAGAATTTCAAGTAAAGGATGGTAATATAAACTTAGAGGAGATATTAGATTATAAAGATTTATCTAAAGATGATTTAAAATATGATAAAGATTGTAACAAGATAGTTGTTACATTTAATAAAAATAAAATCTCATCTTCAGATATAATGAATAAAATCCTTTCAAAAACTGAAGTTATTGATTTTAAAATAATTGAAACAAGTATTGAGGATATAATTAAAAAAATCTACAGTGAGGGGGTATAGTATATGAAAAAATTAAAAATGTATATGCCCTTTGCTACTAATTCCTTTCAAGCAGAACTTGCTTATAAGGGAAATACAATAATGTTTATTTTAGGGGAAAGCATTTTAATGATAGTTACAGCATTTTTGTGGAGAGCTATTTATGGCAGTGCTGAAGATACTATATTAAATGGATTTTCATTAAATGAAATGATTATATATATGATAATTGCATTTTTGACTAATTTAGTAATAACCAATGACTGTATAAGTTCAATATATAAAGAAGTAAAAGATGGTTCAGTGGCAATGAATCTTATAAAACCTATTAGTTACACTAAAAGAATGATGTTTCAAACTTTTGGGCAAGTCTTTTTTAATTTTATATTAGTATTCTTGCCAGCACTTATAGTAGTGGAAATAATATACACAAAGCTTACAGGATATTTTAGTCCTATAAATTTGATTTTATATTGTTTAAGTGCATTACTTAGTATGCTCCTTAACTTTTATTACTGTTATTGTTTTGGATTATTGGCTTTTAAGATAACAAATATGTGGGGATTAAATCAAATTATGGGCGCTATTTCAAAGCTTTTATCTGGAACATTAATACCACTTATATTTTTTCCATCTATTGTTACAAAAATATTTAATCTACTACCTTTTAGTTCAATAATTTCTACGCCAACCCTTATATATTTAGGAAAGCTTACTGGCATGGATATGGTAAAGGGAATATTGCTTCAAGTTATTTGGGTAATAATATTTTTATTACTTTCAAAATGGATATGGAAAAAATTAATTAAACAGATAACAATTT
>JAAYQS010000036.1 GCA_012519155.1 Clostridiales bacterium | reverse complement strand
TCAAAATTTCTAATAATATTAAATAATTTTATTTATTAATATTATTTTTAAATTAATAAATAAAAATAGAACTATCTATTATTAAAAGATAATTCTACTTCGTAAAACTACAGTTTGAAAATAAAATAATGTAAAATTCATATACAATCAATTGTAAAATCTTATTAATCTTATTGTTAAATGCTATTAAGCAAATAAAAGCAGTTTATGACAAAAATCATAAACTGCTTTTATTATTTGCTATGATGCTTCGCTTTCATCTACTACTTCTTCTCTTCCAACAATTTGTCCGTCTATAAGTTTTACAATAGATGTTCCATAAAGAGCTGATTCATATGAATGAGTTACTTGAACTAATGTTTTACCATATTGTTTATTAATCTTTTTAAATAATTGCATAATATCTGTCCCAGTTTTTGAATCTAGATTACCAATAGGTTCATCTAGGAATATTATATCAGGATCAAAAACTAAAGCCCTTGCTATAGCAACTCTCTGTTGCTGACCTCCTGAAAGTTCTCTTGGAGTCATTTTTCTTTTTTCTTTCATTCCTATAATATCAAGTATTTCTTCAAGCTTATCTTTATAATCCCTTACTTTCTTGCCATCTAATATAATAGGAAGCATTATATTATCTTCTACTGACAAATTAGGTACCAAATTATAAAATTGAAATACAAAACCTACTTTAGTTCTTCTTATTTTGCTCATTTCCTTTTGCTTTATTTTGCCTAAATCTTTATTATCAAGTATAACCTTACCTGATGTAGGCTTATCAAGACCACCTAAAAGATAAAGTAATGTAGATTTACCTCCACCAGAAGGTCCCATTATTGATATAAACTCTCCTTTTTGTATTTCTAAATTTATATCCTTTAATACATGTACTTTTTCTTTTCCCACTTGAAATGATTTATTTAAATTTTTAACACTTATTATACTCATATGCTTTTCCCCCAATTATTCATATTTTAATTCACTTATTATTGATAGCTTTCTATTTTTAAATATTACTGGTAATGTAGCAATTAAAATAATTATTAATGTTCCAATTAAGTATTGCGGTACAATGCTAAAGTCCATTTTAGCTTCTAAAGGTAATTTTATTACATTTGAAAATCTACTTACAAGTTTCATTATTAATATACATAATGGCATGGTTATTACAAATGACCACATTACAGATGATATTGATTCAAACACAAGCATTAAATTTCTTCTTCCATTAGACATTCCTATAGATGTTAATACTGCAAGCTCCCTCTTTCTTTGTAAAAATCCTATTATTATATTATTTAAAATACCAAGAGCCGCAATTATTATTGACATATATGAAAATATTGATAAAACATTTATAACCATTTGATTGTTTTCTTCATCTATTTTTTTAATTTCATTTTTAGTAGATATATTTACACCATACTTCTTTGTAAGAAATTTCAAATCATTTTTAACATCTTCTGCGTTTCTTGTAGTAGAAAACACTAATTCTTGTCTGCCCTTCATTCCAAATTCATTTTCAAGAGTAGAATTTTTCATAAACATTGTATATCCCATGTTAAAAAGCTTACCATCATAAGTTCCAATTATCTCTAAATCATTTGATTTACCATTTAATTCAATAGTTACAATATCTCCAACTTTTTTATTAATTTGCTCAAGTACATTTTTAGAAACAATTATAGATTTTTCTTTATCCTTAAATTTATTAAACATATCTATATTTTTATCTGATTTAAAATCTAAGTACTTATTATAATCAGCATAGCTATCCTCATCAATGCATGTAATTCTTTCATCTTGTCCATCTATATTAACATAATCATTATATTCTTCACAAAATGTAGATTTATCAATTCCATCTATTTTTTCTAAGTCTTTTTCTATTAATTTAACTACTGGTTCTCCATCTTCTTTAATAGTTGAAATATCTTGTATATTTATATCAACCTTTAAATCTTCATAACATCCAACAAGCATATTTTTTATACTTGTACCTAATGAAGTAATCATAAAAATTGAACTTAAAGCCACTATCATTAATGATATATTTCCAAGTAGAACTTTAGATGTTCTTAAATTATTAATTGAAAATACTAAGCTTTTACTTCTTCCTTTTAATAATTTGTATAACCCCCTTGATAATATATCTACGACCTTTTGATATACACAAACTGCACCTATTATTGATGTTAATATTGCAATTGAACCAAGTTCATCAAATTCTTCTCCATTAGCAAATGCTACTACTATTGAAAAAATAAGTAAAACAATTCCAATTATAAATTTTCCCCATCCAATATGTGTTGAAACAGCAACATTATTTAATATTACTTCTTTTACTTGAAGTCTTCTTACTTTCAATACTGGAATTAATGCTGATACAACAGCCAGAATTATTGAAAATATCATTCCAAAAACAAGAGTTTCTATATTAATATCAACTTTTTCAATTATTCCATAATCCTTTAATGGGGATATAATATAATTAATTAATTTAAGTCCTCCTATGCCTAGTAAATTTCCTATAATACCTCCAAAAACTCCATATACTACACTTTCTAAAAGCAATATTTTTTCAACAGTTCCTACAGTAGCACCTTGGCTTAAAAATGTTCCTATAACAGGTAGCCTTTCTGTTACCGTTAATTTAAATGAACCATATATTATAATTGCACTCATAACAACAACTATTACAAGCATTGCATAAAGCATAGACGTAAATGAAGACATTTGCTCTTTTACTTCATCTGCATCAAATAATTTTCTAGCGCTAAAATTATCATTAGCATCATTAAAAGCATCTATACTATCTTGTAAAGAATTTTTAGAACTATCAGCCATTATAACACTATATTTTCCTTCCACCCCAAGTTCCTTACTTAAGTATTCATAAGGAATAATAACTGTAAATGAATTAATAGTATCTGTATAAAAAACATTATTCGTTGCTGATATTGCTGATACTTCTAATTCCTTATTTTGTCCTGCAATTATAAGTTCTATTTTATCTCCCTTTTTAATATTTTTTTCTTCGCTAGTTCTTTGAGATATTATACATTTTGCTCCTGAAAAACCATCTAATGAACCCTTAAGCAATAAACTTTCATTTATGTATTCATCTTCTCTTCCAAGTAATGTTATATTAATATTTGAATCATTATCTATATAACTTCCATCTAAATATATTTCTTTTATTAGATTTTTTATTCCATCTTCTTTTATATTATCTGCATCAAAAAAAGTTTCATCATTAGAACCACTTACTATAATATCTTTATTTTCATAGCTTTCTATAAAGGGCCTAGTTGAAGACTTTATTCCTATGTCTATTACTCCACTACTTGCAACAAACAAACCTACACTCATTGCTATTGCAATTAACAGTAAAATTAATCGTCCTTTCTTTTCCATCATAGACTTTAATATATACTTTAAAAACATTATCAAATTCCCCCTTTGTGATAATAATATATTATTCCTCTTTTCTTTATTCTCTATTAATTAAACATTAAAATTAGATTAAAAATAAAACTCAGAAAGTAAAAATTACCATCTGAGCTTAAAATTTATAATTAATCAAAATTTAATATCTGTATTACACCTTTTTTGAGTGTTTCTTGAACATCTATAATTCGTTGATTTGAAGATCCTCTAAATCTCAATCCATCTTGCTTTTTATCCTCTTCAAATTTTCCATCAACTAAAACATCAATATTATTTAAAAGATCATTCCAACCTTTTTCTTTATGTTTATTTTCTAATATATATTCAAATGTATACCCTGTATAACTCCAAATATTAAGTCCATTTTCTCTTAATTTTTTTGCTATATATGCAAATTTATCTGCCTGTTCCCATGGATCACCACCTGAAAAAGTAACTCCCTTAAGCATTGGATTATCTAATATATCTTCTATTATTTCATCCATATCCATAAGTGAACCACCATAAAAATCGTGAGTATCTGGATTAAAACATCCCTTACACTTATGGCTGCAACCTTGAGCAAATAAAACTCTTCTAAGGCCTGGTCCATTTACCAAGCTCTCATATGCTATTCCTGATAATCTCACCATTTTGTCCATGAAAATTCATCCTTTCTTATTACTTATCTTTATTTTTAAGTTCACCTTCAAGCCATGCAATAAATTGTCTTGCAGATCTTGGAGAACGTCCATTATGCCATTTTTCCCATTTTAATGCTTCACTATGAAGATATTCTGTATCAACTTCAATTCCTTTTTCTTTTACTATTCCATCAACTATTTCTAAATATTCCTTTTGATTTGGTGGGAAGAAACTTATTGTTATACCAAATCTATCAGCAAGGGATAATTTTTCTTCTCTGGTATCTCTTGAATTTATTTCATCTTCATCTGAGAATTTTTCTTGTACTAAGTGTCTTCTATTTGTAGTTGCATATATTAATATATTTTCAGGTCTGTTTTCAACTCTACCTTCTAGTATTGTTTTAAGAGCTGAATAGCTTGCTTCATTTTCTTGGAATACTAAATCATCAACAAATATAATAAATTTTTGCTTTTTATGTTTTAGCAATCTTATTATTCTAGTAAAATCACTTAATTGTTCCTTATCAACTTCTATAAGCCTTAAACCATCTTTAGCATATTCATTTAATATTGCTTTAACTGTTGAAGATTTACCAGTACCTCTTGAACCATAAAGTAATAAATTATTTGCTGGAATACCATTTAAAAATTGCTTTGTATTATCTATTATATCCTTCTTTTGAAGTTCATATCCAACAAGCTGATCAAGCTTAATAGGATCTGGTTCTGCAATTTCCCTAAGTCTTCCTTCATCATCATTTTCAAATCTCTCCCAAACAAAAGCACTATAGGCAGTAGCACGTCCAGTCCCATTTTCTATGTGAAATTTTACTATATCATCTGTATACTTTGTCCAATCATCAGAATCCATTAATTTCTTTTTTAATTTTTCATAATCACCATTATTTTTTTCTATGTAATTTTCCTTATCTTTGCCCCAGTCTAATAAGCCATTTATTTTTCTTTCTACAACTACATCATCTGCAAACCTTGATAATAATATTTCTTTAATGTCATCACTTGTAATTTTAAGAATATTTGAAAGAGAATCTAACTCGTTTTTTAATCCAATCTTTACAAAGTCTGAAACATCTCCATATTTTTCAAGTCTTAATGTAAATGGATTAGTTGCAAGAAGCATTTCATCTACCAAGTTTTCCTTAAATGAAAGTTTACTATTATTTTTGTATAAAGCATATACAAATTCATTATATGCCACAATACAATCTCCAAAGGAATCCTCATTAGATATTTTATTAACAAGAGTTGTAAATTTTTTTCCCACTGAATCTTTAAATATCTCGTTATATATACATATAGATTCTAAATTTAGCTTCAATTTTTCTTCTTTTCTCATTGAAAATAGCCCCCAATTTATTAAATATCTAAAGTCTATTATACTACAAAATAATGATTAATTTTACATTCTAAATATTTTTTCTGCATATATTATGATTTTTTTGTATATTTTCCACATTATTTTAATTAATTAAGTAAAAAAGAAACTGCCACATTAACAATTTTACTTGCTAATGTAACAGCATCAATTATATAAAGTACAAATATATTTAATAAATTATGCTCTATTATAATTTATTAAACATCCATCTAAAATAATTTCTCTTTCTTTATCTGTAAGATCTCCAAGTCTTAAATCAAACTCTTTCATATCTTTATTTACAACATAAGCTTTTATTACATCAGCTTTATCTTTTACAGCCTTAGCAATGTTAGGAATAAATAAATAATCTCCATTATCAAAGCAAATATCATCTTGTTCATATACAAATGGAAGCATACCCCAGTTTATAAGATTTGAACGATATCTCTTAGTTGCATATTCCTTAGCAATATTAGCCCAGCCACCTAAAACTTTTTGACATGAAGCTGCTTGTTCACGAGCTGAACCATCTCCAGGTTTAACAGCATATATTGTACTACCTATTCCTATAGTATCTCTGCTTATATTGTAGGTTTCTTTTATCTTATCCATTATTGGCTTTAATTCATCATTATCTTCACAAGGGCATTTTCCTTCACGTCTTTTTTCTTCCATTGCCTTAACAGCCTTAGCTTTTCCAACATATGAAGGATCCTTACGTGATAATGTAAACTCAGCAAGTCCAAGTGGATTTGAACGATAAGATGAAGTTTCTCCTGATGGTATTAATTCATCAGTAGTAGTTACTGGATCATGTATAACAGATACTACTTTTAATAAAAGATTGTCTGTTAATGGTACCATTGTTGGCCAATCCTTTATGTTTGGTCCAAATTTAATTTCAACAGAAGGATCTGCTTTTCCAAGTCCATTGTAAACTCTCTTATCATAAATTGCCTTGTCAAAGAAATATTTTGGCTTTGTAAATTCAACATCAACATCTGTTGCTGGAGTTAAATATCCCTTATTAGCTGCTGTTGCTGCAATTGAACGTGCATCCATAAGTGCAACAGAAGCAATTTGACCATTTGTAATCTTAGATCCTTCTCTGTTAGGGAAGTTTCTAGTAGAATGACGTATACTTAATCCATTATTAGCTGGTACATCTCCTGCTCCAAAACATGGACCACAGAAAGCTGTACGAACAATTGCACCAGTTTCCATAAGATCAGCTATTCTTCCATTTTTAACAAGTTCCATAAATACTGGTTGAGATGCTGGGTATACACTTAATGTAAATTCATCGCTTCCAATTGAAGTACCTCTTAAAATGTCTGTTGCATCACAGATGTTTTCAAAACCACCACCTGCACATCCTGCTATAACACCTTGTTCTACATAAAGCTTACCATTTCTAACTTTATCCTTTAATGAGAATTTAACATCATTATTATCAAGACTTACTTGTGCTTTCTTTTCTACATCATCTAATATATCTAAAAGATTATTGTTCAATTCTTCTATTGTGTATACATTACTTGGGTGGAAAGGCATTGCTATCATTGGTCTAATTTCAGATAAATCTACATAAACCATTCCATCATAATATGCTACATCCCCAGGATTTAATTCTTTAAATTCTTCTGGTCTCTTGTGAATTTCATAAAATTCTTTAATTTTACTATCTGTTTTCCAAATCGAAGAAAGACATGTAGTTTCTGTAGTCATAACATCAATTCCGATTCTATAATCAGCACTTAAGTTTTCAACTCCGTCTCCTACAAATTCCATGACTTTATTTTTAACATATCCATTTTTAAATACTGCTCCTATTATAGCAAGTGCAATATCTTGAGGTCCTACACCTTTAACTGGCTTTCCAGTTAAGTATACACCTATAACTCCTGGCATGTTTATATCATATGTTTGGCTTAATAATTGTTTAACTATTTCAGGACCACCTTCACCTACTGCCATAGTACCAAGTGCACCATAACGAGTATGACTGTCTGAACCTAAAATCATTTTTCCACAGCCTGCTAACATTTCTCTTGCAAATTGATGAATTACTGCTTGATGAGGAGGAACATAAATTCCACCATATTTTTTAGCACAAGAAAGGCCAAACATATGGTCATCTTCATTAATAGTACCACCAACAGCACATAGACTGTTATGACAGTTTGTTAATACATAAGGAACTGGGAATTTTTCAAGCCCTGATGCCCTTGCTGTTTGGATAATTCCAACGAAAGTAATATCATGAGAAGTTAACTTATCAAATTTTATTTTTAACCTATCCATGTTATCAGAAGTATTATGAGATTTTAATATTCCATATGCTATTGTATTCTTAGCAGCTTCTTCTTTACTTGGATACTTGTCCCCTAATTTGCTTTTTAAAATAGCAGCTTGATCAGCACCATCTTCGACAATCTCTCTGCCATTTAAAAGGTATGCTCCTTTTTCAAATAATTTTACCATTAATTATAATCCTCCTTAATCCATATTCTTTCAATATTTTATCATATTTTTCTACTTTGAACAATTTTTATATTAAGAGCAAAAAAACAAACCTAAAATTCATAAATTAATATAAATTTTAGGTTTATTAAATTCATTAAATATAATTCTTAGTATGAGTATCAGTATGAGTTATTCTATCTTTTCTCTCATTATATTTACCAGGTCCAAATCTTTCATCCAAACTTAAATATCCAGTAACTCTTGATATTCCTTGAATATTTGTACTATTACATTTTGGGCATTTTTGTTCATGATTTAAAAGTTGAGCACCACAATCTTTACAATATCTAATGTGGAAATTTACTCCCATGTAACTTATATTAGTTTTCTTATAAGCATAATCCAATATATCCATAATTGTTTGACCTGTTGGATTATCATCAACTTCTATGTAACTTATATGACCACCATTACAAAGCTTATGATAAGGAGCCTCAATATCAATTTTTTCCTTTATTGATATTGGATAACCAACTGGCACATGAAAACTATTTGTATAATATTCTTTATCTGTTACACCTGGTATTTTACCAAAAACTTTTTGGTCTTGTTTTATAAACTTGCCAGATAATCCTTCTGCAGGAGTTGCATAACAACTCCAATTTAAATGAGTTTCTTCTGTAAGTCTATCAACATTTTCCCTAAGAAATGTAACAATTCTAAGACCAAGTTCTCTAGCTTCTTTACTTTCACCATGATGCTTTCCTATTAATGCTACTAAGGTTTCTGCAAGACCAATAAATCCAATTCCCCAAGTCCCTTGCTTTAAAATTGGTTCTATTGAATCATCTTGTGACAAGTTTTCAGAACCCTTCATTAAATATTGTCCTGCTACAAATGGTAAATCCTTAACCTTTAATCTCTTTAATACATCATATCTATGCATTAATGATTCCTTAGCTAAATCTATTCTCTTTTGAAAAATATCAAAGAATTTATCAATATTACCCTTTGCTTGTATACCTATTCTAGGCAAGTTAATTGTTGTAGGGGCAATATTTCCTCTTCCTTTACAACCAGGCTCACCATTAACATTTTTCATTATGTAAGTTCTACAACCCATTGTAGCTGGCATATATCCCTTATCATAATATTCTTTATTAAAATCAGCATCTAAATTCATAAATGTTGGATTCATTCTTCTTGCTGCGACCCTACATGCAAGTTCATATAAATAGTAATAAGGATCATTTTTCTCTCTATTTACACCTTTTTTTACTCTAAATATTATATTAGGAAATATTGGTTGCTCACCTTTTCCAAGCCCCTTTTCATATTCTTCTAAGAAAACTTGACATACAAGTGCTGCATCCTTTGAATG
>JAAYQS010000239.1 GCA_012519155.1 Clostridiales bacterium | reverse complement strand
GTTAAAACCTATAACAGAAACTCTTAAAAAACATACTATAATTCTTGAAGAACATACTCAAATTTTAAGAGCCTTGGAGCATTCGGCACAAGTGAATAAAGCAGAACACGATAAGATGTCCAATGACATAGCACATATTAAAGGTAGTATAGAAGCTCTTAGAAAAGATGTTTCAACGGTTGAAATTGTGACAGCTAATAACTATGCAGACATAGCTAAATTAAAAGCAGTAAAATAAAAGAGTAGGTTTATTAAAAACGACCGTTTTTGGTACTGTTATAAAAAACATATCAGAAACGGTTATTTTAATATTTATCAAGTCTCAAAAATAGTGTTAAAATAAGAGTGTCATAATAAAGGGTTTTTATCCTTTTTGAAACTATTCTTTAGTTATGAAAAATAATACAAAGTAATACTTTGTATTACCAAGGGGGGAGCTTATGAAATTTGGGTATGCTAGAGTATCGACAAAAGACCAAAACCTAGATTTACAAGTAGATGAATTGCTGAAAAATGGGGTTAGAAAAGAGAATATATTCAAAGAGAAAATAACCGGCACAAAAAAAGAACGTCCAGAGCTTCAAGAGCTGCTTAAAAGATTGCGTGAAGGAGATACGGTTGTAGTGTGGAAGTTAGACCGTATTGGTAGAAGTACAAAGCATTTAGTAGACCTCATGAATTACTTTAAGGAGCATAACATTAACTTTATCTCACTTAAAGATAATATTGATACCTCTACAGCAATGGGAAAGTTTATCTTTACAGTATTTGCAGGACTAGCAGAGTTTGAACGGGATATGACTTCCGAACGTACTAAAGCCGGATTAGAAAGTGCAAGAGCTAGGGGAAGAACAGGGGGCAGACCTCCCAAAAATCCTAAAGCGATTGAAAGAGCTCTACAACTCTATGACAGTAAGGATTGGGCGATTTCTGAGATAGAGAAAATGACCAATGTTTCAAAACCTACTTTATACAGGTACTTAAAAAAACGTGATGAAAAAAGTTAAAACCTTGTTTTTTTGGTTTAAAATATGGTACATTATTAAATAAATAATGATTTAATTTTTGGTTTCAAAATTGAGTTATAAAATAATGCAAATGAGGTGATAGGGTTGAAAGTAATATCAACAGCAACATTAAAAGGCGGAACAGGTAAGACAATGACCTGCTTTGATGTATCTTCTATACTTGCAGAAGAAGGCAAAAAAGTACTTGTAATTGATTGCGATCCTCAAGCAAATATAACCAGTAATTTAGGCATAGATGCAGAAGATATGGTATCTATTAAAGAAATTTTTGAAAAAGATATTTCTCCTAAGGAAGTAATTATTTCAAAACCAATTGACGATCTTCCGACACTTGATATAATTCCATCCAATATTTTTCTCACTACTACTGAAATGCAGATTATTTCTTTTACTGGCCGAGAGCTGCTGCTTAAAAACTATATAAACAGTAATTTAGAATTTTTTAATCAATACGATTATATTTTTATTGATACAAACCCTAGCATGAGTGTTATTAATCAAAATGCTTTTATTGTATCTGATGCAATAATTTTAGTGAATGAGGTAGGATTTAATTCACTGGCCGGATCAGAACTCTTTATAAGACTTTGGAGTCAAATTGCAAAAAGAATAGGTATTAAAAATAATATCAAAGGATTTGTTATTAATAGATTTGACAAAAGAAATAAATTAAGCAATGAATTTTTAGAGCATTGCAAAGGGAAAGAGTACATAAAAGATGTTTTGTTTAACACAGTAATTCCAGTTAATATTAAGCTAACAGAGAGCGAACTATCTAACACTCCTATTAATTTATATGACAAACATAGTACAGGATATAAGGCATATTATGAGCTTACAAAAGAAATCGTGGAAAGGGTGTAATCATGGGAAATAGATTTGATAATAAAACCAAAATTGAAAATAAAATTGACGATATAATTGATGCAGGAAAGACAATCAATAGTAGTAATAAAATTGAAACTAAAAATGAAACCAAAAATAAAAACAAAGGTATTATCACAATTGAACCCAAGGAAAAAGATGAAATGATTAGAGTTTCGTTCTACATAAAAAAAAGTCAGGCGGATCTGATTAAGAATTTTGCTAAAAAGACAAATCGAAATAAGAACGAGTTTGTAAGATTTATGATAGACAAGTTTTTTGAAGTTCTAGAAATTAAAAATTAAATATTTTGAATGATTTTTTGCTAATTCTTGACAAAAGTTGTGGACAAGTTTAAAATTGAGATAACAATAAATCAAATAAATGTGGATATGTTCAAGGCAATTTAAAAGAGCTTTGAACAGTCCGTCTTAAGAAGTACGCCAATACTTTTTAAGATTCGAAAGAGTACTCACACTACTCAATCTCGGAAGCCAAAGCTCTCGTGTAATTGCTACACTTCAAGTACATTGTAGCAAATAAGTCTAAAAAATACAAGACTTAAAAGAGAGATTGGAAAAACTTTCATAAGAGATTAGGACAAGCAAAGCTTGTGTGAGTAGAGGTACTCATACAAGCTTTTTTTATTTGCTCAAATAGGGACTAACTGAATACTGGAATAAATGTGGTTAAGGGAATAACACAATAAAAAAAACCGTCTGCTCATTGGTGCAGAAGAAAATAAAAAAACCAGTCCTAGAATCATGATTCATTTATGGATCGTGGGAGTGACCGTCCTAGTCGATGAACCTACTGCAAAGTAGGGGAGAGGGGTTTCTAATCAAGAGATAAAGCTAGACCTAGGCTCGTTGTGTACCCAACACAGAAGATTAGAAAATAGAGTACCGTAAGGCTCTATGCGATATTGTTCTATACCATGCGTGGCTCCGACCGCCTAACATAGACTATCGCCCTTCCCTTGTTTACAAGATATTTCTATTTTCTTGTAAATGGGGGGGGCGAAGTCTGCCCTTCGTTCACCATCCGCCTAACATTATCAGTCGGAAAAGTCAAGCAAGTTTTTAAGAAAGTTTACTGATTGGCAGACGGAGGGGGTAAGCCTTTAGGGGTTTTAACAAATCACAAATATTTTCTTTAAAATAAAAAAATAAAAAACATGGATTTAGGAATTAGGAGCTGTGGAGCTTGTGGGAAAGGATTTTGAACTTAGTCGTTTGTCATGATTGGCTGTGGTCAAAAGTGTGGTAAACCGGTTTTTGGTTTTCCATGCTTTTGTCCATCAGACAGAATGACAATAAGACTTAGTGAAATGTTCTTTTCCATAAATCCACAGTTTTTTTATAGAATTTTTCATAGAAAATTTAATAGCATTTATTCCAGTATTTACAATGGTTTGAACGATTTCTTTCATAGAGATTTTCATAGAAAATTTCATAGATTTATGTGTCTTATAATTATTTTAGTTTCAGAAAAAACTTTACTAAGAGAATGGAATGTGCTTTAAACTCTGCTTTTTGAATATTAATATTCAAATTATTGTATTGGAATAGATGTTTTTCTACTAGATCAGTGAAGGTAGCTTAAATGAATTACATACTTTCAGAATTTTAATCTTTGTTTTTTTAGGATTTCAAAAACAAGTAATGTTTGCAGCGATCACATTATCTTGTGGCTATTGCAAGTTAGGAAAAACCAAAGGCAGGATAAGGGAGCAGACGCTCCTATATACAGATTACAGGCAAAGCCTGTAACAACAAGGGTTTAATAAGGTATGACAAATTTATAATTTCATTGAAACAGTAAGACAATTATGTTAATATATACATGTATATATATTGTTTTAAGCATTTAACCGGTAAGACAATTTTGAATTATAGAAAGGGGTGAGTTCTTGGAACTTAAAAAAATCACTTTTAAATTACATCAAGAAACTTACGAGCAGTTACAAAAAATTTGCAAGAAAGAAAATCAAAGTATGTCAGAAACAATTCGGAGATTAATTGAAAATGGATTGAGTGAAAGAGTTTTAGAAAAGAACACAGATTTAATAGCTGATCTTGTTAGAAAACAAGTAGATGTTGCCATGACAACACACGTTGACAGATTGGCATCAATTTCTGCAAAAAGTGGAATTATGAGTGCTACAGCTACATTTTTAAATGTTCAAGCTTTGCAAGAGTTAGCACCGGACAAGAAAAAAAGTATTGTTGAATTTTATGATAGTGCAAGAAAAAAAGCAGTAGCATATATGAGCACACGAACACATAAATGGGTAGAAAAAAATAAACTAAAAGAATACGAAGAATTACTAAGAAAAGAGAGATAATTGTGGGATATGAAGCAGTAGAATTTATTACCCAGTGGAGTGGATGGTTATTAATTATTATTCCTTTTGCAGCTGGAGCAATGGTTGCTTATCAAGCAGTAAGGCGAACATTAACGGATGAGGATTCTGTAATTGTAGATAGTAAGAAAAAAATTAAAAATACAATAAAAGGAGCAATTATTGCCATAACCATTTCCGGAACTATTGAAGTGATCAAAATATTTTATTTATAGTAACAGAGTAATACAACAGCATAAATGCTGTTGTATTTTTATATTCAATTATAAATATTGTAAAAAGAAAGTAATAACAGGTAAAGAGAGATTTTACGTCATATCGTATTGACGTAAAGATAAAAGAGTAGTATAATGATAATTAGAAAGGGGGCAGGACAAGTGCAAAGAAAAAAATTGACTATCTATGTAGACCCAAGAGTAATCGAGGAAATAAAAATCGAATCCATAAAAACTAACAAATCAATTGGACAACAGTTAGAGGAAATGTGGGCAGAAAGGAAGATGAAAAAAGAGAAAGATCTCAAGAAATAATAAAAAGCCATGCACCCTTTTAAGTTCGTTTTGCCAACACCAAAACGAACAGGCACATGACCATATTTGTATATGGGTATTATATCAAAATATCCAAAGGAGTGATAGGTATTATGTTATTAAATTTATTAGGATTGTCAGAAGAAGATTTAGAAAAAGCAAAAATTATCATGACAGCTAAAGGATATTTATCAGAGAGAGAATTTATTCGAGATGTTTTATGTTGTGAAGTCCAAGCAATTGAAGAGTTGTTATCCGATATTTATCATCCAAATAGCAGATTTTATAAAACACAGCCGGAAACAGCACAGTACATGGACTTTTATCAAAAATTTTTAAAACCAGTGATGTGAAAGTTTAAGGAGGAAAAAAGTTATGAAAAAACAAATGATGATGTTAGTAATGGTGATTCTAGTATTTACAGCAATGCCGATTTATGCAGCACAGCCAATAACGATTTTAGTCAATGGATCTACAGTTCAAAGTGAAGTACCTCCGTTCATAAAATCCGGAATAACTTATGTTCCTATTCGATTTGTCTCCGAAGCTCTAGGAGCAAAAGTTGATTGGGACACAAAGACCAAAACCGTAACTATCACTAAAGAAAATATTGATAAGATAGTCATTGATAAGCCGAATATAGTTAATAGCAGAACCTTCGTGCCTCTTAGGTTTGTAGCTGAAAAACTTAATTGTACGGTGGATTGGAACAATAATACTAAGACCGTAACAATCACAGACAAAGACTATGTAGAGAAAGAAGAAGTAATAAACACGATTGACAGCTTAGGACTGGAAAGACATAAGATTGCTGATTATCAAGTGCTTAGCAAGTCTGATTTTCAATTTAGATACTTTGATTCTGAAACAGAAACAGTTTCTTTGAAAGAAAATGTTGTGTTTATTACACCTAATGATTTGCCTTTTCAGTTTGAAGATACGATTATATACAGTTTTGATATTAATGGAGATATCTTTACTATGGAGCAACAGAGGTTAAAGGGAGATAATTCTGCTATGCTCGTACAATTAGCAGTAAAAGGAGAGGGGATAAGGAGAGTAAGAAATGATAATTACAAGCACCCTACAATAGATTTAGGCAACGGAAGAATCTTAGCCACTTATGATGAGGTTGCTTTATCTGATTCTCTTAAATTCAATGAATATGAATCTTTTAAATGGGAACAGGTAGAATATTTTATTTTATATAGTGATGAAATTCCGGAATTAATCGCAATTAAAAATCCATTGAAATAGGGGGAATACTAATGAAAAAGTTATTTGGAAACTTATTTGTTTTTTTGGTTATATTTTCAATTTTTATCCCTAGTACATCTAATGCTTATTGGAATGGGAATTTTCATGAACAAACTGATAATATTTACTATATGGCAGGGGTAATGAATTATAGTATTTGGAAACATAATGATGGTACATGGCAGAATGGTATAAGTCCAAATTCATCAAATGTAAGCATGGATGCAGAATATACTTTTACAGTACCTAACAGAAAAATTATCGGTGTTACAATGGAAAGGTATAACTCTAGTGATTCTATTCATATAGCAACTTGGAAAGATACAAGAACGGAACGTTCTTCTGACTTAGAGAGTAATGCTTGTTATGTAAAAAGTGTGTCTCCCAATCCTTCATGGAGTGGCAAAAACACCAGTACAGCCAAAGTGAATTGTGATTTAACTCTTGATTTAACAAAAAATTATATTCAAACAGGAGTACCAAGTCCTAAAAATGAACGTAAGGAATGGCAAGGTGAGAATGTCGAAGGATTTACATACGATGTACCAGTAATTTTTAGAATTGAGCTAGAACCATTAAAAGATCCTTTAGATACTATCGAAGTAACTTATGTTGATGAAAGTGGAAATACGATTCGTCCTAAAGATATTATTACTCCAAGTACAGAGGGATATTATAGAGTTTATGTCAAGTCTATAGAGGGATATATATATAAACAATGGAAGTATCTAAATACTGGAGCTGTAAAGACTGATACTAATATTCAAGTTTATATTAATCGAACTGGTATGGTGCATAGAATAGAAATTCAGTACCAGAAGAAAGATCCTTTAGAAAAAGCAAAACTTACGGTAGATTTAACAGCTAATCCAACAATAGTGCAAAAAGGGAAATCTTCTAGACTTGATTGTATTACTGACAGTTCTTCTCCTATTATTCGTCGAACATATTATTTAAATAGAGAACATGAAAGTAGTAAAGAAAATAAGGAAACTTTTACAGTAACGGTAGAATCAGAGCAAACTTGGATGGTAGAAGTTGAAAATCAAGAAGGATTAAAAGCTCAAGACGAAGTAACCATAAAGGTTATCGAAGAATGTCCACCACCATTATTTTAGATAAGGAGAGATACTTATGAGAAAATTAATGTTTGTTTTATTGATTTTAATACTGTCAATATCTTCTGTTTATGCAGCAGAACAAGTTGTAGAATTTGATAATCCCGAAGTAGAAGAAGTGGTCCGCAAATTAATTTACAAACCTACCGAACCAATTTATCAAAGTGACCTGAAGGATATTCGTTCTATTGGATCCGAAAACTATAAAAATATTCAAAGATTAGAGCCTGAAATTAGAGAAAAATTTGAGATATATCCTGAAAAAAATATACAGCTTAATATAATTAGATTTATTGATCTTACTGAAGGTGAAAAGGAGTATTACGGAGAATTTAAAGACTTTTATAAAAAATATATGTATGTATTTAAAGCTCTAACTGATGAGGAATTTGAAAGTATATACAAAGATACTCAATTTGAAAGTGAAGAATTTAAAGAACAATGTAAGCAATGGGATAAAGAAAAGGATGGTAAAGTAATAACTGCGGGAACACAAGCCAAAATTGATTATGCTGCGAAGGTTTTTGCGAAAGAAACTATTGATAAAATTATAACTCCCAATATGAATGATTTAGAGAAAGTAAGAGCTATATATGATTATATGTCATATAATTGGGAGTACGATTATGATCAACTATATGGTAGTGCAAATAGGAGTTGGAGCATTAGAAACAATCCCCTCTATACTGAAAGTGGGGTTTGTGGGGCATATTCTTATGGATTTGAAATTTATTGTAATGTTGCAGGTATAGAATGTATTGGTATTGGAGGATTTTCGAATAATATTGCACATGGGTGGAATCTAGTAAAATTAGACGGTAAATGGTATCATTGTGATCCTACCTGGGATACTAGCTTTTCAAGTATAAATGGCTTAGGAGAAGTTTTTTATTATCTTGAAAGAGATATGTTTTTAATAAGTGATGAAGAAATGAAAAAACAAGATCCTAGTAGAACATGGGAAGTAGAGGATTATCCTGTTTGTCCGGAAACCTATGAAGGACAGCAAAAGGACATAATTGTTTTGGATAGAGACAAAATTAAAGTTTTAAATGATAAAGAACGAAGAAAAGTAGCTGCTAATGAAAAATATAACAAGTATGAATCTAAAGAAATGCTAGAAATAGCAAAGAAAAAGATTAAAACTATTGATGATATGTTAGAAAAAGGAATAGAATATCGAGCAATCCCTCAATCAAAATAAAGGAGAAAATGCTATGAACAATTTTTTATACAATCACCAGGAAAGATTAAAGCAGCTGCAGCTGAAAGATGGATCGACCGATAAAGATACAGAAAGAACAGCCCTATTCTATATTCTCGCTGGTAATGATGATTTATACAGCAAAGTAGAATATATTTATGACTTCAAAGAAAGAATAATAACTCCGGAATGCTTAGAGAATGGAAAAGTGGATTTTTGCAGCAGTTCAAGAAAGCTCATAAAACTAGCCTATAACCTTTTTAATGGCTATCCTGCGGATGTTTTAGACACTTTCTATATACTTGATAATAATAACTTTGATTTGGCTTTAAATGCCTTAAAAATTAGGTTTAATAAGCATGATGGTACTTATATAGATTAAGGATAAGGAGAGGGTAATGAGTGACCAGGGATGAGGCATGGGAGTTGGCTCTAAGTTTAATTAAAGTTGATGGATTAGAACCATCTAAAGAATTTTTGGAGTTAGTGGAGCAAGAAAAAAGAGGGGAAATAACAACCGAGGATATAAAACGGATCTTAGATACAAGATATACTGGGAAGTGAAAGCGTTGTATAGAATTTCTTATAGAAAAAGAGAGTATGAAAAGATATAATAAAGTTAGGTGGTGATAAGAGATGGATCAAGAAATATTAAAATCTATGAGAGAAGTTTTAAAAGAGGAGTTAAAACCTATAACAGAAACTCTTAAAAAACATACTATAATTCTTGAAGAACATACTCAAATTTTAAGAGCCTTGGAGCATTCGGCACAAGTGAATAAAGCAGAACACGATAAGATGTCCAATGAC
>JAAYQS010000238.1 GCA_012519155.1 Clostridiales bacterium | reverse complement strand
AGTTAATTCAAACAATTTGAATTAATACTATTAAGAGGTTTCGGCCTCTTTTTTTGTTGTTTTACAATTTATATGAAACATTTATAATTTTTGGGTAAATATTAATAAAAAAGTTTTAACTTAAGCATTATAAAAAGAACTTATATTATTTTTATGATAATTTCAACTATGCCTTTGATAGTGTTCGATACTTCTTATTATGATATTTAGATAAATTATATCCAATACATACCAATAAAAAATGTAGTTTCACTCGATACATTTTTTATTCTTGTAATTGTTTATTCGTTACAGCCCTTTTTTAATTTAAATAAAACATCAAACAATTTTCTATACTATAACAAGGTTTCATTAAACGGAAAATTAATCAATAATAATGGTATTTTGTTGAAATGTACGAACAAATACGATATATTTATATTGTCAAAAATATAAAATTAGAAATGGAAAGGCAGTATTATGAATGAGTATATTGATTTATTTATTATATTTGCACGCATAGGAGCTACAACATTTGGTGGTGGTTATGCTATGTTACCTATTTTGCAAAAAGAAATTGTAGAAAATAGAGGTTTTGCGACTGAAGAAGAAATAATGGATTATTATGCAATAAGTCAATGTACACCAGGAATTATTGCTGTTAATACTGCCATATTTATAGGATACAAATGTAAAAAAGAAATTGGGGCAATTGTTTCAGCTCTTGGCATGGTTTTCCCATCAGTAGTCGTTATCTTAATGATTGCGATGTTTTTAAACAACATTATGACATTCCCTGTGGTTCAGTTAGCGTTTAAAGGAGTTAGAATAGCTGTGGGCGCGTTAGTTTTAAATGCTACAGTTAATCTCTTTAAAAAAGGAGTAATAGATATTGCTACATTAATTATTTTTATTATAGTTTTTGTTGTTTTGATGTTTACATCTATTTCGCCAATTCCTGTTGTTTTAGGTTCGGCGATTTTTGGTGTTGTTTTAAAGGTTAAGAAAAGAGATGATGCTAAATGATATATTTAATTTTGTTTTTTGAATTTTTCAAAATTGGATTATTTTCTGTTGGTGGTGGTTTAGCGACCTTGCCGTTTTTATATAATTTAGCGGATAGGTATGATTGGTTTACAAGAACTGATTTAATTGATATGATAGCGATTTCTGAAAGTACCCCTGGTCCTATAGGTGTTAATATGGCGACTTACGCTGGATATAATGCAGCAGGCGTTCTAGGTGGTATTGTTGCAACTCTAGGCATTGTGGTACCAGCTTTGCTAGTTATAATTTCAATAGCAAAAATTTTATCAAAATTTAAAGATAATAAATATGTAGATTCCGCCTTTTATGGTATACGTCCAGCTGTTGCAGCACTTATTTTAGCCTCTGCTTGGGATGTAATTGAGTCAACGTTAATTAATGTTAGTCAAAAAAAAATAGCGTATTTTAATATACCTGCCATCATATGTTTTGCATTAATATATTTCTTATTGGTAAAATATAAAAAACATCCTATTTTATATATTGGATTAGCTGCTTTAATTGGTATATTTGTTTCTTTTTAAAATACTTTTTATTGAAAAAAATAGTTTTTAACTCAAAAGTGCCGTAACGAATAAACAACTACAAGAATAAAAAATGTATCGAGTGAAACTAGAGCTTTTGTTGGTATGCATTGAATATAGTTTATCTAAATATCATAATAAGAAGTATCGAACACTACCAAAGGCGTAGTTGAAATTATCATAAAAATAATATAAGTTCTTTTGATAGTGCTTAAGTTAAAACTTTTTTATTAATATTTACCCAAAAATTATAAATGTTTCATATAAATTGTAAAACAACAAAAAAAGAGGCCGAAACCTCTTAATAGTATTAATTCAAATTGTTTGAATTAACT
>JAAYQS010000035.1 GCA_012519155.1 Clostridiales bacterium | reverse complement strand
ATATTAAAATCAGATTAAAATATTATATTAAATAAATAAGCAGTACTATATTATTGAATTATAGTACTGCTTATTTATTAATTATACATTCCATGACTATTCATATAATTATAAATAGCCTCACCATGTTCTTGTTCTTCTTTTTGAATATGATTTAATACTTGCCTTGCATTTGCATCTCTAAATTCAAAAATAGTTGTATCATATGTAGATGAAACATACTTTTCAGTAGCTAAACTATCCTCACATAACATTTTATCTGAATTTAAACTTTGATTTGAATTTTGAATATTGGCATTATTTGAAATATTACTATTTTGACTTTGAACATTACTAACTTTGCTATTCTGTTCTGCTCCAGAAGAACTAGAATTAATATTAGGAATTTTTCCACTTAACATTTCATTGATAGTTTGCAAATGATGTTGTTCTTTTTGAGCAAGAGATGCAAATAAATTTTTTAATTCAACATCAGTTGCTTTTTGTGCATATTCATTATATTTGTCTATGCATAATTGCTCATGTTTTTTTTCGTCCTTTAAAAACATTGTTTCTTTTTCATTTAACATTATCATAAAAAGACACCTCCAATTTTATTATTAATCTTTTCATGATAATTATTCACTCTTTCTAATATTTATTTTCTATGTTTCCAATCTCCATTTCTAATATTATCATTCTGACTGCCCGCATTTGTTATAATATCAGAAACAGTACAATTTATACTTTCTGTGGAATTTGAAAAAGTACTATTTGTATATAAACCATCTTTTGACTCTCCTGATGCTATGCCTCCTGCACTAATTGTATATGTTTCTCCCTTTTTTACATCAGGCGAACATAATATAATAGATTGATATTCCTTATTAGGTGTAAATGTCAATATATTTTCTCCAGTTTCAGATTTTATGTTTATTGAAGTTCCAGCTTGTAACGAATTTGAAAATACTGCACTTATAACATGTTGTGTTGAAGAAGAACTTGGTGCTTGAAGCATTCCAGAACTTCCTGATGCAATTAATATGCCACCTGTTATTTCGCATGATGAGTCATAATCTATAGATTCATTGCCATCATTAGTTGGGCCATTTACTATAACTGTACCTCCAGACATTTTTATTGATCCATTTGCATCAATGCCATCACCGTCTGCATCTACATATAAATAACCACCATTAATATTAATTTCAGCGTTTCCTGCTGATTCGCCTACAAAGCCTTTTTGATCTTGATTCCTTTGCATCATTTTATCGTCATCTTGAACCTTTTGACCTTCCTGCATCATCTGCCTATTATCTTCTGGAGGTTGACCACCTTTCATATTTTGACCGTTGCCTTCAGTCTGTTGTTCTTTTGGGTCTATTTTATCATTATTATAGTCCAAAGTATCCTCTGAATTTTTTGCTTCTGCGGCATTTACTCCGTCATCACTTGATTTTACATGAATATCTCCATCATTTATTGTTATATTTTCTCCTTCTATCCCTTCGTATGATTTAGATATATTAATTTCACCACCATCTATAGTTACTGACGAATCACCATGTATACCATCATCACCAGATGCTATATTTATTATTCCTGATGCTATTATTACTTCATTTCCAGAATTAATTGCATCATCATATGAATCAATGTTTAGATTGCCACCATTTATTTCAACACTCAATTCTGATTTTAAACCTTTTTTGCTACCAGAGCCAGATTCTATATTTATATCTCCATTTAAAATTACTATACTACTTTCAGCCTGAATGCCATCTTTTTCTGATTGTATATTAATAGTTCCATTTTGAATATAAACATAACCTTTTTCATCTTTGGTGTTTGTAGATTTTATTCCATCTCCCTTAGATATAATATTCATACTCCCACCTACAATAGTTACTGAATCCTTTCCCTTAATACCATCATCTGTTGAATTAATATTTATATCTCCACCAGCTATTATTAAATCATCTTTTGATGTTATTCCATCTTTATAATTTGACTTAACTTCTAGACTTCCACTACCTGAAATAATTAAATCATCTTTGCTAAATATTGCTGCGTTAGGTTCATTATCCTCACTATTAATTTCCTCATAAACTTGCCCATCTTCAATATAATTATTAGTACCATCTTTTAGTGAAATAATTGTTTTATCAGCATTTTTAATATATATAGCAGATGATTTTGAATTTTTAATATTTACTCCATTTAAAACTATCTTTATTTTATCATCATCAGATGCATCTACTACAATTTGCCCATCTTCTATATCTCCACTAATTGTATATGTTCCTGCTTCACTAATTGTTTTTATAAATTCATACATCTTATTAAAATTAAAATCACATTTATCTGGATAATAAAATGTAGTTATAATTGGTCCTTAATTTTTAGAATTTATATATGTTTTTATACCAAGTTCCTTCATCTTACTTATTAACAATTCATTATTCTCTTTATACCTCTTAGCTCTTTGTGGTATGCCATCTTCAGCTTCTAATTCTCTCAACGCTTGCCTAAATGCAATTACAGTGTGAGTTGGTGTTAATAACTTGTAATTATTCATATTTTTTATCTCCTTATTTACATTCTTCAGATAATTTTTGATGTTCTTTTAATAAATCAACTGTTAATTTTTCTTTGTAATATTTTATGTTGCCGGATATATCCTCAGTAGGAGTACTTTCTCCTTGATATAAAGCTATAGGATAACTTTTTATTATTTCCTTTCTTCCTTCCTTTATAATGCACTCAGCCATTTTCATAGATATATCATTTTTATCTTTTCCCTTATCTACTACTGCAAGGGATTCTGTTAATACAAAATTTCCTTCCTTTGGATCTACATAATCTATAGGAAGACCTTCCTTCTTATCAGAAACAGCTTTCTGTCTAAGGCCAAATCCAAGAGCTACTTCACCTGCTCGTACTTTTTTTATTGGTGCTGATCCAGAACTTTTAATATGCTCACCTGCATTTGCATATATATCTTTTAAAATTGATTTTGCCTCATCTTCACCATATTCACTTATTAATGCTTGAAGTAAAAGCCATTGTTTTTGCAGTAGCTATAAAAATCACAGCACTTACTGTTACCATTGCATTTATAAAATAGTAACTAAATGCTTCTATTAAACTAGAAAATATATTTGGTGTAATAATTATTACAATTGTTTTTAAATAGCTATCTCCCATTAACTTTGCAGTATTCTCCCATAATGAATTTATCTTTAATAATGAATTTTTTATCATAAGATATGGTGTTGAAAAGAAATGTATAACATTGCAAAGAATTATTATTAAGAAAGTTCCTGATATAGCTGTAATAATTGCTACAATTAAAGAGTTAATGACACAACAAAACTGTTTCTTAATGATTGTAAAAATCCATCTGCTTTTATAACTTCTATATAATTGTTTATAGACAATCCATTATTCAAAAAAAGATTGAGCAAAAAGCCTTACTATTGGAACAACCAAAAACAATAAAAATTTTACTTTGTTGAGAAGAAAATAATGAATATATATTATGTCTTTTTATTTCTAGTTGTTTTCTAATAAATTTTTCAACGAATTCATTACTTGGAAAATTTAATATTTCATTAGGTGCACCGTATTGTGCTATATTACCTTCATTAATAATTAGTACATGATCTGAAAGTGTAAGTGCTTCTTCAGGATCATGAGTAACTATAATTGTTGTAAGATTATATTCCTTAGCAATAGTTTTTATTTTTTCTTTAATTAACTCCTTAATTACACCATCTAATGCACTTAATGGCTCATCAAGTAATAAAATTTTAGACTTCATAACCATTGTTCTTGCTAAAGCCACCCTCTGCTTTTGACCTCCTGAAAGCTGCTCTATTTTTTTGACAAATGATTTCTAAGTCCTAGTAAATCAATATCTTTTAAAATAGCTACACCATCATATAGCTTTTGTATATTTTCTAATTTAAGCATGATTATTCTCCTTTTTTAAATTATTTTCATTAATATTCTTCAAAACACAATGCACATTATATTTTTAATATGTAAAATTCGACAATTAGTAATTGTAAATTCAAAGTAAAAACTTTATAAAAAAATCCACATTATTAATATTTACACAAAGGATTTTGTGGATAAATATTTTTATAATGTGGATTATTTTTATTTATTAAATATTTCTTTGTTAATTTTATTTAATAATTTTGCAACTGTAATTGATGTAACACTAGAACCATTAACATTAAGCATGGTTCTTCCCATATCTAATATAGGATCAATTGCAAGTATACCGGAAGCTAAAGGGAAATATGTTCCAAGTCCCATACCCGATAATACAACTGATACAGACATTGTTGCTGTCCCAGGAAGACCTGCTATACCAAGAGAACTTATTGATATTACAATAACCAGTGTAATATAAAATCCCATATCTGTCTCAATTCCAGCCATATTAGCTATAGTAACAGCCATTAATGCTGGATAAATACCTGCACATCCATTCATACCCATATTAGCTCCAAGACTTGCTGTAAGACTTGAAACTTCTTCATTAACTCCTTGCTTTTCTGTTAATGTTTTTATTGTTACTGGAAGAGTACCTAAACTTGATCTTGAGGTAAAAGCCAATATTAATTGTTCAAAAGCATTTTTTAAATACTTTATAGGGCTAAGCCCGTTTAATGTAATTATAATTAGATGAATTAGAAATACAATAACTACAGATATATAAAGTGCTGCAATAAATTTCATAACAGAAATCATTGAAGTTATGCCACTGGAAGTTATAGTATTTGCAAGCATTGCAACTACTGCATAGGGCATAAACTTTATAACTGTCATTGCTACACTTATCATTATTTTATGGAATGCTTCTACTAAATTTATAAAAGGCTTTACAATATCATAATATTTTTTACTCTGTCTTCTAACAGCTATACCTAAAAATGCAGCAAATATAATTATTGCTACTACATTTCCTTGTGCCATGGATTCTATTACATTAGATGGAAGCAATGACCTTAATGTATCTACTAAAGGGCTTACTTCTCTTATTTCAGTCTCGCCAGCTACTGCATTAAAATTAGTTCCAAGTTGCATTACATTAGCTACAATAATTCCAACAATAGAAGCTAATGCTGTTGTTAATATAAGCATAGCCACAGTTCTAAATGTAATATGTTTTAAATCCTTACCTTCTCCCATATCTATAATAACCTTTAAAATAGATATAAATATTAATGGAACAACCAGCATTTTTAATAAATCCATAAATCCAGACCCAACAAGACTATACCATTTACTTATTTCATTTAGCCATGTAATTTCTGATGGATTGTCTGGGAAACCTGCTACTGCTTGAATTATTAATCCTAATACTAATCCTATAACTGTAGCATAAATTGTTCTTGTAGTAAATTTTACTTTTTTTCTTTCAAGAACTCTTATAGTAAAGAATACACCAATGATTACAGTAATAAACATAATTGTCTTAATATCCGTAATCATCAAAAAATCTGATAAAAAAGAATTATATGCCATTTGTTCTCTCCTAATAATAAATTTCAAAAAATAACTTTTGTTAATTAAATATGTATGATATTATAATATAACACATTAATAATTGTCTACATTTTTAAAAATAATATTCATAATATTGAATAAAATATTCTCATTTAGTAAATATAAATACGTAGCAATATATTAAAAGGAGATTTTTATGAAAGTAATAATTATAGGAGGAGTTGCAGCTGGTATGAGTGCTGCAGCAAAATTAAAAAGATTAAAACCTGATTATGATGTAACAATATACGAAAAAACTGACATAATTTCTTTTGGTGCTTGTGGTTTACCTTATTTTGTTGGTGGATTTTTCCATGATTCAAAAGAACTTATTGCAAGAACACCAGAAGAATTTAAAAAAACAGGAATAAAACTAAATATTTTTCATGAAGTTATAAATGTTGATTATAAAAACAAAGTTATAAAAATAAAAGACTTAAAAAATAATAAAGTATTTTTTGATACATATGATAAATTAATGATAGCAACTGGTGCAAAATGTTCTATCCCCCCAATAGAAAATATAAATATGCAAAATGTTTGCACTTTAAAATCAATGGCTGATGGATTAAAGCTTAAAGAATTACTTAAGGATTCAAACAATAAAAATATTGTAATTATAGGCGGCGGATTTATAGGAATTGAAGCTATTGAAGCTTTAAAAAATCAAAATAAAAATGTAACTTTAATAGAATTAGGAAATAGAATCCTTGAAAATTCTTTTGACAAAGAAATTACAGATATATTAGAGGAAGAACTAAAAAACACCATGTTAATATTTACTTAAATGAAAGTGTATATAAACTTGAAGGCAATAATTCTGTAAGCAAAGTCATAACAAAAAGTGGATTAGAAATACCTGCTGATATAGTAATTTTAGCAACTGGTGTAAAACCAAATACTGAATTTTTAGCAAATACAAATATATCTGTGACAAAAAATGGTGCAATTATTGTAGACAATCATGGTCAAACATCTATTAATAATATTTTTTCAGCTGGAGATTGTGCAACAATAAAAAATATTATAACTAATGAAAACTCTTATGTACCACTAGCAACAGGTGCAAATAAACTTGGAAGAATTGTAGGAGAAAATCTAGCGGGTATGAATACAACATTTCAGGGTTCTTTATCTTCATGTTGTGTAAAAGTAATGAATATGGAAGCGGCTTCAACTGGTATTACAGAAGGAAAAGCAAAATCACTAAACATAAATTATAAATGCAGTTTCATATCTGATTATAACCAAACAAGCTATTATCCAGGAAGAAATAAAATGTATGTAAAAATAATTTACAATAAGGATACTAAAGTAATATTAGGTGGCCAAGTGGCTGGTTATAAAGATGCTGTACAAAGAGCAAATGTACTTGCTTGTGCAATTTTTAGCAAATTAACAACAAACCAGCTTGGAATGTTAGACTTATGTTATGCGCCACCTTTTGCTCGAACATGGGATATTTTAAATGTAGCAGGTAACGTATCTAAATAATTTAATAATATTTTAAAAAGTGCTACACATCTAATTAAGTATGATATGCAGCACTTAAAAACTATCTTTATTAAAATTTTTATTTTATTAAATCTTTTTTCATATGAATATGGGGACAATATTCATCCAAATAAACTTCTCCATATTCAGTATAACCATTTCTTTTATAAAAATCCTTTGCTTGAACTTGAGCTGATAAAAATACTCTTTTACCTCCATCCAAAATTATATTTTCTTCAGCAGTGTTAATAATATAACTCCCTAAGTGCTTTTTTCTATAAGATTTAACTACAGCAACTCTACCTATAACGTATTCTCCATTATCATCTTTAAAATATCTACAAACTCCGTATGCATTATTTCTATCAAAAAATACCAAGTGAAATGCTTTATCATCTATACTATCAAATTCATCTTTAAAACCTTGTTCTTTTACAAAAACCTCTTCTCTTATTTTTCTTGCTTCTTCACATAAATAATCATATTTTCTATACATTATACTAATCCTTTCACATAAAATATATCGATTTTAAATATTGTTATGAATAATTGTAATATACTTAGTACTTTGCTACAATAAATATTATTAATTATTTTTATATTAGTGAGGTATATTATGATTATAAGAGAAATGAAACTAGAGGATACAAAAGATGTTCTTAATATGATGAAAGTTTTTTATGATTCGCCTGCTGTTTTACACAAGGCTTCTGATAACATATTAAAACAAGATATAGCTGATTGTGTTGGAAATTCGCCATTTATTGAAGGTTTTATATTTGAAAATGAAAATAACATTGCTGGCTATTCAATGATTGTAAAAAGCTATTCAACAGAATATGGTGGTCCTTGCATTTGGATTGAAGATCTTTATATAAAACCTGAGTATCGCAGTTTAGGAATAGGTACTAAATTTTTTAATTATATAGAAAATAAATTTAAAGATACTGCTGTTCGTTTTAGACTTGAAGTTGAATCTAGCAATGAAAAAGCTATTAGTGTTTATAAAAAATGTGGTTATAATGAACTACCTTATATAGAAATGACCAAAGAAATATAATAGTTGTTGTAAAATGATTAAATTTTAATCATTTTACAACATACTTTTTTATTTCTGAAAATGTTTTTCCAAGCCATCCTGCATTTGTTGCAAAAGGAACAATTATTTTGCCTGCCAAATCAATTTTAAATAATCTTTAATTTCATTAGCTATATTTTTTGTATGATTTGTATAAGAAAAATATACAATTAATTTTTTATTCATTATCTTCATCCCTTCATTCTATAACATTAATAATCTAATTAAGTTATACAACTTGGAGTCTACTTTAAGTCAATACTTTTTATAAAAAATTAAATTGTTAATCTAATTTATTGAAATATAAATGTGAATTTCTGCATTTTCTACATCTGCATTTTGATATTCCTCAAAATCACATTTATAGTTTCTATCTAAATCCATTTTCCAAAGTTCCTGCCAAAAATTTGCTACAGCTTTTTGCATATGCCCTTTTACAATGAATTTAGCATATTTGCCCTTTTGTATTACTTTAGTAACTACCTCTTTCGGAATATCATTAAAAGAACTTACTTCACATCCTACAGTTACTGAATATTCAGAATTAACATCACTTTCATAATCATAATACATTCCTATTGCCTTTTCATTTAACTTATTGTTTATTTTTTTATAAATCCCTTCATTATAAAACTTATTCCATAATGCACCTATTTTCATAGTCATATTAGAATCTGAATTTTTAGTTCTATCAGTTACTCCTACTAACTTTTTTTCTTCTAAATTTACAATTTCATAATTCATAATCATTACCTCTCTTTCATTTGATAAAATAATGATATCAAATATAACTTGACATCAGCATGTCATGTTATAAATATTTATTTATAATTTTTTGAACTCTTTGTATATATTCCATTCTTAAAGATTTTGGTTCTAAAATTTCGATAGTACTGCCAAAGCTCATTAAATAGTTATATAGCCATTCATCATGAGGCAATTTTACTGAAACAATAAAACAATCATTTTTTATTGATATATTACCTGTTCTAAATTCATCATACACTCTAAATCCCATTAACTTGTCTACTTTTAATTTTATATCTATTAAGTTAACTTCATCATAATAATTATATTTATAATCATTTACAACATCTTTTTTTAAAAATATACTATCTAAGACTTTTAATTCATCAATTCTAGTTAATTTAAAAAATCTCATGTCTTGTTTTTTATTACAAAATCCATATAAATACCAATAGTTTAATTTGAATACAAGCTTATAGGGCTGTACTATACGACTTGAATGTTGTCCCTTTGTATTAAAGTATGAAAATGTCACTTCATTTTTATTAAAAATAGCATTTTTAAGTTTTTCAAATATTATTTTATCTTTATCATTTTGCTGCCATGGTGAAAAATCTATTTCAATCCAATTGTCCTCATTTTTCTTAAATATATTGCTTATTTTCATTAATGATTCCTTTACATCAAGCTGGCCAGTAGCACTTACACTACCAAGAGCCATTAAAATTTGTTTTTGTTCATTATCTGAAAACATAGCTTTATCTATAGTATATCCATCAATAATATATATACCTCCCCCTTTTCCCCGAGTACAATAAATGGGTATACCACTTTCACACAATACTTCAATATCTCTATATATAGTTCTCGTAGAAACATTAAACTTCTCTGCAAGTTCTGGTGCTGTTACTACTTTTTTATTTATTAAAATATCTACTATTGAAAAGAGTCTATCAACTTTCACATTTATCCTCCTTAAAATAATTTATTTTTACAATGCATTATGCCATAATATAACTATAAATACAATTGGAGATGATTTTAAATGAATACTGAAATAGAAAAATTAACTCAAATACTTAAAGATAGTAATAATATTGTATTCTTTGGAGGAGCTGGTGTAAGTACTGAAAGTAACATTCCAGACTTTAGAAGTTCAAATGGTCTATGGAATGAAAAACTTAAAATAAACTTTACTCCAGAACAACTTGTATCTCATACATTTTTCATGAGATATCCAGATGAATTTTTTAAATTTTACAAAGATAAGCTTATATATCCTGATGCAAAACCTAATGCAGCCCATATAGCTTTAGCCAAACTTGAAAAGATGGGTAAACTTAAAGCTGTAGTTACTCAAAATATAGATGGATTACATCAAGCTGCTGGTTCTAAAAATGTTTATGAACTTCATGGATCTGTTCTTAGAAATTACTGTATGAATTGTCATGCTTTTTATGATGAAAAATTCATCTTAGAATCTAAAGGAATACCTACTTGTCCTAAGTGTGGTGGAAAAGTTAAACCTGATGTGGTTCTTTATGAAGAAGGATTGGATAATGATACAATAACTGGAGCTGTTAGAGCTATATCACAAGCTGATACTTTAATTATAGGGGGAACTTCTCTTGTAGTTTATCCTGCTGCTGGACTTATTAACTATTTTAAAGGTAAGAATCTTGTTTTAATTAATAAGAGTTCAACTTCTGCTGATAATAAAGCTGATCTTGTTATTCATGATGCTATTGGGAAGGTTTTAGGTGAAGCTGTTAATAATTTATAGGGAAATAAAATCCACATCAAAAAATATAATAACTTCCTATGATAAAATAAATATATCAAATGATAGTTTAGGAATTACAAACTAATTAATAGAATAAAAATGTACTTTAAAACTTATAAAAAGCATGGCTTTAGCTAAATAGCTAAAGCCTCTTAAATATTAATTATAATAAATAACAACGTTAAGAGAATTATTTACATCAGCAGCCTTTTCAATAGCCTCAGGTAACTTCTCCCATGGAAATTCATCAGTAATAATTGATTCAATATTCCATTTACCACTTTCCATTATTGCCATTACATCTCTTACATCTTCAGGCATATAACCACCACTTCCTATTAATTCCTGCTGAGCATATGTCATGTGAAGAATATCTACAGGACGCATTCCTGAAAGCACTGCAACAACAACCATTCTACTTCCTATTTTGCCAATTTTCTGCCACTGGCTTAAAATATCAGGTGCTCCTGCAGCATCAATAAAAATATCAATATTAGCTGTTTTTCCAGATAAAGCAGGCGCTTCACCAAAATATTCCTTTGACACTTGTAATAAATCTTGCTTTTTATTATTACATACTAAAAAACCTAAGTTTTTTGCTATATTAAGTCTAAAATCTGATTGATCGCAAATCATTACATCTTTACAACCAAAATACTTTAATGCAATGGCAGCTGCAATTCCAATTGTACCAGCTCCATATACAATAGCATTTTCACCTGATTTGCATCGACTTCTTCTTGCAGCTCTACATCCTACTGTAAATGGTTCTATCAAACTTGCTACCTTAGATTTTATTTTACTACTAACAGGATAAACTACTTTATTTAACTCTGCATTAGGAATTAATATATATTCTGAAAAACCACCGATTGTTCCAGCCCTTCTTGTATCTCCCTTTGCAAGTAATGGATATGGATAAACCCTATCTCCTACTTGTATATCTTTTACATTTTCACCAACCTGAACTACTTCTGATATCATTTCATGACCAAATTCTCCTCCAATATCAATTTTATGTCCAAGACCTGGTCCTTTTGTATATACTGCTACATCAGTACCACAAATACTTGAATAAATATTTTTTATAACAATATCATTACATCCAGCCACTGGTATCTCTGCCTTTGTTAGTTTCACATTTCCTTTTCCTTCATATAATGCTACTCTCATATATATACCTCCTTTATTATTCCAACACTTGTATTAATATTATATTTGAAGTATAATTTATAAAAAAAATCATTACAACCATCATTTTTTTAATATTTGTTGGAATAATGGGAAGGTATGTAAATATGAATACAAAGAACAATAAACGCTTTAAAGATACTGAAAATAAGATAATAGACACAACATTAATGCTAATTAAGGAAAAAGATATATCTAAAATTACGGTAAGTGATATTTGTAAAAAAACTAAAATGAACCGTTCAACTTTCTATGCTCACTTTCAAGATATCCCTGAATTAATGGAAAGAATAGACAGCCTTATGAAAAAAAACTTAGTAAATTCTTTTCCCTCTGAGGATTATAAAATTATCTATAAAACAGGAGATTTTCTGAAACCTTTCTTAACTTATGTAAAGGAAAATTTATATTTTTATCGTGCAATTTTAAAAACTAGAACTACATTCCCAATTAAAGATGGATATAATTCTCTAATGGATTTAGTTGTGAGTCCAATATGCAATGAAGCAGGTATTACTTCTAAAACGCAAATATATTACTCACTTACTTTTTTTCAAGCAGGTTTCACTATGGTTTTAAAGAATTGGGTGTTAAATGATTGTAAAGAACCTATTGATGATATTGTTAAATACCTTAAAATATGCATGCATATATAAAAAACAAGACTAAAGCCTTGTTTTTTATATATTCTACAATTATATATTTTCAATTTGCCAATCAATAGGTTCAATTCCCTTTGACACTAAAAATTCATTAGTTTTAGAAAATGGTTTACTTCCAAAAAATCCTCTACTTGCAGAAAGTGGACTTGGATGAACAGATTGCAGTATAAGATGATTCTTATTTGTTATTAAGCTTTTTTACTTATAGCATTATTACCCCATAATATAAATACCATAGGCTCTTCTCTTTCATTTAATGCTTTTATTACAGAATCAGTAAACTTTTCCCAACCTTTGCCTTTATGTGAATTAGCAAGTCCGGCTCTTACAGTTAAAACTGTATTTAAAAGAAGCACACCTTCATCTGCCCATTTTTTTAAATATCCATTATTAGGTATATAACATCCTAAATCATCATGTAATTCCTTATAAATATTTTTAAGAGATGGTGGTGCAGGTACTCCTGGCTTCACTGAAAAACTTAATCCATGAGCTTGATTAGGTCCATGATATGGATCTTGACCTAAAATAACCACCTTAACCTTATCATAATCAGTATAATGAAGTGCATTGAATATATCATACATTCCCGGATAAATTTTTTTAGTTTTATATTCATTTACAAGAAATTTTCTAAGTTCCTTATAATAATCTTGTTCAAATTGATCTTTTAATATATCATTCCATTTGTTATGTAAAATTTCCTTCATAATTTTCCTTCCCTTATATAATAATTTAAATACTAATATATTTAACTAATTTGTCAGGTTCTCTATTATTAACCTCTGCAAATATTCTTTGATCCATTGGGATATCTTTTATATACTTATTTTTGGTGTAGGATTCATCACAAATATCAAAGAAAAAGCTTCTAAGTTTGTAAAAAATATTTTCTTTTACTACAATACCTCCCATAGTCATAGATAAATCCAACAAATTTAAATACGTTTTATATGTAACATATGTAATTTCATTTTTATAATCTTCATATACATTTAAATTCTTATATGTACTAACTATACTTTTAATAGCATTTATTTTTTCACTAATTTGAATTAAATTATCTGCTGAATTTGTAATAGACTTGCTATTATTTCTGTAATAATATAAAACCTCTTCTGTTGCAGCTATTTTTGATAAATATAATATTACCTTTCTTATAAAATCAATATCTTCATATATTACATTTTCTCTAAATTTTATATTATTTTCTATTAGTATATTTCTTTTTATAATCTTACTCCAAATAAATCCAGCGTGCATCATTAAAGTTTGCTTTTTACTTAATGTAAGATTTCCTAAAGAATTATTTCCTATTGTTCTCATGTTTTCATTTGCATATTCATTAAAAAAGCCACAGTCCACCATATCATAATCTGACTTTTTAGCGATACTATAAAGCACCTCATACATATTAATTTCTACATTATCGTCACTATCTACGAAACCAATATATTCCCCCTTTGCTGCTAGAATTCCTTCATTTCTAGCACCTCCAGGGCCTCCTTTTTGTTTCATATCTATTACTATTATTTTATCTTTATATTGTTTTTTATATTCATTAAGAATATTTATACTATTATCTGTAGACATGTCATTTACTACTATTAATTCTATTTCACTTAATGACTGATTTAAAATAGAATCTAAACATCTTTTTAAATATTTTTCTGAATTATACACTGGAACAATTATAGATACTTTTATCAATGTTATTCACCTTTTTACTTGCATTTAATAATTAAATATTACCTTTGTTACATATCATTGTAAAGCCTCTTTGTAATATCATATAAAATTTTATCATTAAAAAAGCTCCTATAAAATATACTGTACTGTAATATTCATGGGAGATACTTTTATGAAATATATAATTTTTTTAATTCTCATTGCATGCATAATTGCTTTATATTTTTATAGTAATCTTAAAATTACAAACTTAAGAAGCAAGCTTTTAGCATTAAAAAGGCAAAATAGTAATTTGTCTAGTAATCTTTCTACCTTAAATAAACAAAATAGTTCTCTAAATAATATAAATATTATGCCTAGCACTGTAAATAATTCATCAGGAATTATAAAAAGTCTTACAAATGTTTATATTGGTCCTTTAGATGCATTACCAATTATATACACAACTAATGTGAATATGGAAGTTAGTATTTTTGACAAAGTTCAGAGTAATAACGAATTTTGGTACTATGTAGAATTACCTAAGGATTCAAAAATTAATTCTCGAGGTTGGATAAAAGAAACTAACTTTACTGTATTTCAAAATCCAATCACAAATATTATAAGACATTTTTAAAAATATATTTTT
>JAAYQS010000237.1 GCA_012519155.1 Clostridiales bacterium | reverse complement strand
TTTTTTATAATAATTTATTAAATAATAAATTGTTCCTAGTTAGTTAAGCAGGTCAGTCCGCGATAACTAACTAAGGACTGACAACAATTTTATGGTATTACAATTATCAAAAACAAAAGTAATAATTAAAGATACTTTTACTTGGGGAGATAAAGAGAGATTACAAAATGTCTACATTAAAGGAGCTAAAATTGACCAAACAGGAATGAAAGACTTTGACACTTCTGTCGTAAGTGAGGCAAAGTATGTCTTGATGGAAATTATGATAGAAGCTATTGATGATGAAAATGGAAAGAGAACAGTTTTTACAAGAGAATGGGTAAATAATTTAAGTCCTGAAGATGGAGATTTACTTTATTCCACTATTGAAGAAATAACTAAACCTAAAAAAAAAGTTTAGCAGAAATTAAGCGAGAATTAGAAGGAAAAAAAAGTCCTTCTTCAGAAGTAATAATGGAAGCTTTAAGCGAGAGGTATGGCTGGACACCAATACAAATCAGAGAACAAAGTTTTAATGATTTAGAAATTTACTTAGATATAATAAGCGTTAAAAATAAAATAGAGATGGAAAACGCAAAAAAGAATAAATATGGCAGAAAATAGAACCCTACAAATCATAATTACAGCTAAAAATGAAGCGTCTAAAACATTAAAGGGTTTAGATGATAATTTAAAAGCTCTTGAAGAACCATTTAAAAAGGTTTCTACTGTTGGAGCTGTTGCTTTTGGTGCTTTAAGTGTTGGGATAGGAAAAACAGTTAAAGACGCGTCAGAGTTTGAAAGTATTAGAATATCATTTGAAAGATTAGCACAAGATTTAGGTTCTTCAGGAGATGTAATGCTTAATAAGTTGAATGAAGTTTCAAAAGGGACAATTTCTAACAAAGATTTAATGTTATCAGTTAATAAAGCAGTTGCTTTAGGAGTTGGTAATAATATGGAAGATTTAGCAAAACTTCTTGAAATTGCTAGAGTAAAAGGACAAGCTCTTGGAGTTGATACCACACAAGCGTTTAATGATATGGTGACAGGTATAGGTAGAGGCTCCCCTCTTATTTTAGATAACTTAGGTATTATTACTAAAGGTTGGGCAGAAGAAGCTAGTGCGACAGGACAAGCAATGGACGCTCAATTTATAATGAATAAGATTTTAGCTGACGGTGCTGTAGAATTGGCTAATATTGGAGAAGTTGCTTTAACTCCACAAGAAAGAATGGAACAATTAACAAAGCAATTTAGCGATTTGTCAGCTACTATGGGGAATGCTTTTATGCCAATAGTTACAAGTGTTTATGAAGCAATTTTGCCTATCATAACTAGCTTTGGCGAATGGATAAAAAATAATCAAGAATTATTTAAAAATATTATTTTAGTAGCTGGAGGGATAACTGCTTTTATGGCAGTCGCTTATCCACTTATTAAAGTAGTTCAAACAGCAATAGCTGTTATTAGAGCTTTACAAGTTATTACTGCGTTGCTTAATACTACTCTCTTAGCTAACCCTATAACTTGGGTAATTGCTGGAATAGTAGCCTTAATAGCTATTATTTGGGTCTTAATTGATAACTGGGATACTGTAGTCCAAACTTGGAAAACATCTATTGATTTTGTAATGGGCTTATTTACAAAAGTTGGCGACTGGATTAGCGGAGTATTTACTAAAGTATTTAACTGGGTATCTTCTAAAATAGAAAATGTTAAGAATGCTTTTAAATCTCTAGGGGAGTTTATATCAACTATTTTTAGTTCAATAGGCGAAGGGATTAAGAGTGCTTTTAAGGCTACTATAAACTTTGTTATTGATAAAATAAACTGGCTTATTAAACAAGCTAACAAAATAACTTCTGCTTTAAGTGTTGTGCCAGGTGTAAATATACCCAGCATTCCTGAAATACCTAAATTAGCCAAAGGCGGAATAGTAAATAAGCCAACCTTAGCAATGATAGGAGAAGCTGGAGCTGAAGCAGTTGTTCCACTTAATAAAAGAAATAACCCACTTGGTGGAGGTTTAACTATAATTGTTAATGGAGATGTTAGTGGTAATGAATTAGTTAATTAAGTATCAGAAGCTATTATGGGTAATTTAAGAAATAATACGCAACTAGCGTTTTAAATATGATTAGAGTAAAGATAAACGGAATAGATAGAAGCGAGTTCATAAATTGGGCTAGTTTATCTATAACC
>JAAYQS010000236.1 GCA_012519155.1 Clostridiales bacterium | reverse complement strand
TTACATTTTTGTATGATAAAATTTATTTATACAAAAGATAAAGGTGGAATGTTTATGAAAAGTAGTAAATTTAAGATAAGATCTATAATTGCAGCTTTTGTGGTAACATCATTTTTAAGCAGTTTTTATCCCTTTGAAAATTCAAATGCATATGCAGATGAATATGATGCTAGTTATGATGATAATATTGAATATAATGAAGAAAAACAATTCGGTGATTTTTCATATATTATTGAATATAGTAATGCTATTACAATTACAAAGTATAATGGTAAAGAGGATACCATAACAATTCCAAGTGAAATTGATGGATTTAAGGTTACTTCTATAGATAGGAATGCCTTTAATGATACTTTATTAAAAAAAGTATATCTACCTAATACATTAGTAACCTGTTATGCTGAAAATGAAAATATAAAATTAATAAGAAATTTTAAAGTAGATAATTTTAATGTATATTCAGATAATTATAATGTTAATAAAAATGTCAATATATCATGTAGCGCAAGTAATTTAGGTGATGCTGATATTGATTTTGTAAGGGCTATTTTTACAATTGAAAATGATGAAGGGTATAAGAAAACATATGAAAAGCCAATGAATGATGATGGTAGTGTTAGCGTTGATTGGATACCAGAGCAAATAGGTAAATACAAAATAAGCATAATACTTAAAGATTACTTAGGTGAAACAGAAGATATTAATAAGGTAATAGAAATTAAAGATGATACTTATGAATATAGTTTTTCTGCTACTCCAAGTGAATTCATAAATTTAGGTGAAAGTATAAATTTAAAAGCATATGAAAATGACGCTTTAGAGTATAGTTTTTTAGCTGAAAAGGGCAATGAAGTTAAAACATTAAGAGATTTTTCCAAGGATAATGAATTTATATGGACCCCTTATGAAAGTGGAAAGTATGATTTATATGTTGATATAAAATGTGAAGATGGAACTATAGAAAGAAGAACCATATATAATGATTATGTTGTAAAAGGAGACAGCAGTGAAAAACTTCAGGAAATAAAAGATGCTTTATATTATTGCTTTTTAAATAGTTTATCATTTGATATGAAGGATTATTTAAATGAAGATGAAATTGATTCCTTTGCAAGGGATAATCAAATAAATACTTTAGATGATTTTAAAAAGTATCGTGTGTATGCTCAAGATGATTATTATGCTAAGGCATATATGATATGTAAGTATTTAGCAAAAAATATGTATTATGAAAAATCTCCTTATGCAACAATTAATGGTGTAGTTGTTAAAACAGGAGATAATAAAACAGTACATATTAGTTATAATTTTATTACTAAAGAAAAATTAGAAAAATCTACTGACATAATAGAAGATTTTAAAAAGACATATATTAAAGATAATTATACAGAATTAGAAAAAGAAATAGCTGTTGTTACATATTTAATAAATAATTGTACATATGATTATGATGCTTTTAATAGTGGTAGATTAGATCCTGATAATCATTCAGAAGTAGGGGTATTTCTTAATAATAGAGCTGTGTGTCAAGGATATTCAGAAGCATGTCAACATTTATTAACAAGTGTTGGAATAGAGAGCTATATTGTAACAAGCTCAAAGCTTAATCATCAATGGAATATAGTAAAAATTGATGGGAAATACTATCAGTTAGATGTTACTGCCATGGATAATGGTAATTATATTAGTTATGATTGTTTTAATTTTAGTAATGATGATGAAATGCATAATGAGGATGATTTAACTAATATGAACTTGTATTTAAAATGTACTAATAAAGATTTTGAAGAATTTGATGCTACTAATTATAGTTTATCCTTAAATAAGATTTTAAAAGAAAGAAATGGATCCTTTTATTTAACAGATGTTTATGATAGAAATTATAAATATATTCAATTGCCTTGTGATAAAATAGATGAATATCATATTTATAATGATTATTTATATTATATTACTCATAATGGTGAAACTTATTCTTTTAATAAATTTAATCTTTTAACAAATGAAAATACAGAAATTCAAAAGTTACCAGGTGGAAATTTTTTCTACATAAATGGAAATAATATTGTTACTGGAGATGGTGAATTATTAAAAATAAATGATGAAAAACCTTATCCTAAAAAATATACAGTAACCTTTAAAAATGGAGATGAAGTTATAGATATTCAAAGGGTTAAAGAAGGAGATAAACCTGAAATCCCAAAAAGCATTCCTAAAAAACAAGGATATACCTTTTCAGAGTGGGAAAATACTTCTAACCAAAGCGTTATATCAGATGTAGTAATAAATCCTGTATATACTCCAAATACTTATACAGTAACTTTTAAGGATTATGATGGTACTGTATTAGATAGTAGACAAGTCCTTGCAGGAAGTACTATTAATGTAAGTGCTGATTATAAGAGACTAGGATATAAATTCGTAGGTTGGAAAGTTCAAGGAACTGATGTATATGATTATTCAAATTTATATAAGGATGAATATAGTGATATAGTTTCTGATGTAGTTTTGGAAGCTGTTTATAAACCTATTTTTTATTACAATGTAAATGATGATGATACTATAGAAATATCATATGTTGATGAAGAAATGGTGGCAGGTTTTGATAGCCTTTATATACCAGATATATATGAAGGACATGTTGTTTCTAGTATACGTTTATATGGTGTTCCTGAAAATATAAAAATTCTAACTATTTCAGACAAAATTACAAGACTTGAAAATCTTGTATTATCATTAGATTCGAATGTTGAAGAAGTGTATATATATGGCAAAATGTTAATTGATAATATAAGTATTGCATCCTTTAATAAGTTAAAAATATATACTGATAAAGATTCAATAATAGAGCAATATGTAAAAAATAATAATTTTGATTATATAATAAATGGACAGGATTATAAAAATAATAATTCTAATAAAGATGATGATAATAATATAGGCAAAGATGATACTGTAGATAAAGATGATGTTACAGATAAAAATGATACTTCCAATAATGATGATATTATAGATAAAGGTCAGGACACAGACAAAGATGAGGGAAATATTGAAGATAAAGGTGAAGATATAAAAAAGCCTTCTGTAGGTGATAACGAAGAACCTAAAAAGGAAGGAGATAATTCAAACATTTTATTATTAATGGCAGCACTTATATTAACATTACCAATTTTAATAAAAAGAAAAAATATTTTAAAAAAGTATAAATAAAAGCGTCTTATAACCGATAATAGAAAGAAAGTGAATTTACGAGGATAAATGTGCCAATTATAGACTATGTTACAAATTAAATAGGCTTGTGCATAGTAATAAAATGTTGTACAATTATAGAGAGATGTAAAAGCGTTATAAATAAAAAATTTATAATTAAAAAAAGCAAAAGTCTATAAAAAGTACAAAGGTACTAGACCTAAAATTAATATTGACACTATAAGATAAAAAGTATTTTTGAAAATTATGCATTTTATAGATGTATATAAGCTTGTCAATATAAAAAATAGAAGGCTAGTATATAGTCTTCTATTTTTTATCCATAATATTTCTTATGAATACGTTTTAAAAAGCATATTTTTTGTTATTAATCTAATAATATAATTAGAATGTTATTAGTTAATTATATATAAAAAGGAGGATTATTATTATGAAGGACAAAATTTTTAGTGTTTTGCAAAAAGTTGGTAGATCCTTTATGCTACCAATAGCAATCTTGCCAGTAGCAGGATTATTCCTTGGAATAGGAGGTTCATTTACAAATGAAACAATGCTTAGTGCATATCACCTTCTAGATATAATGGGACCTGGTACATTTATTTATTCAATTTTATCAGTAATGAATGCTGCAGGGTCAGTTGTTTTTGATAACTTGCCACTTATTTTTGCTATGGGTGTAGCAATTGGTATGGCAAAAAAGGAAAAGGATGTTGCAGCTTTATCAGGTGCTGTTGCATTTTTAATAATGCATGCTTCTATTGGTGCATTAATAAATATTAATGGTGGTACTGATAACATGTTAGCTGGTTCAACAGCTAGTGTACTTGGAATTACTTCACTTCAAATGGGTGTTTTTGGTGGTATTATAGTTGGTCTTGGTGTTGCTGCACTTCACAATAAATTCTACAAGATTGAACTTCCACAAGTTATTTCATTTTTTGGTGGTACTAGATTTGTACCTATAATTTCAGCTATAGTTTATGTAATTGTTGGTATACTTATGTTCTATATTTGGCCAACAATTCAATCTGGTATATTTGCATTAGGTGACCTTGTTAGAAATTCTGGTTATGTAGGAACTTGGATATATGGAATTATAGAAAGAGCATTAATTCCTTTTGGTCTTCACCATGTATTCTATTTACCATTCTGGCAAACAGCAGTTGGAGGAACAGCAACAGTTGCAGGTCAATATGTAGAAGGTGCTCAAAATATATTCTTCGCACAACTTGCAGACCCTTCAGTTACTCACTTTAGTGTAGATGCAACTAGATTTATGACTGGTAAATTCCCATTCATGATTTTTGGTCTTCCTGGTGCAGCTCTTGCAATGTACAAATGTGCTAAGGAAAACAAGAAAAAAGTTGTTGGAGGACTTTTACTTTCAGCAGCACTTACAGCTATGGTAACTGGTATTACTGAACCAATTGAATTTACTTTCCTTTTTGTAGCTCCACTTCTTTATGGAATACATTGTGTTCTTGCTGGTTTATCATTTATGATTATGCATATACTTAATGTTGCAGTAGGTATGACATTCTCAGGAGGACTTATTGATTTATTCCTTTTTGGTATACTTCAAGGAAATTCAAAAACAAATTGGGTTTATATAATTTTAGTAGGTATAGTGTATTTTGCAGTTTACTATTTCTTATTTAAATTCTTAATTCAAAAACTTAACTTAAAAACTCCAGGTAGAGAAGATGATGGTGAAGAAACTAAACTTTATACAAGAAAAGATGTTGAAGCAAAGAAAGCATCATCTGAAGCATCAGATTCTAAAGAATCATCTCAAACAAATGATGATGATAATTCTGCATTAATACTTCAAGGTTTAGGTGGTAAGGATAACTTAGATGGTGATCTTGATTGTTGTATTACAAGACTTCGTTTAACAGTTAAAGATCCAAGTAAAGTTGATGAAGATATTCTTAAGAAAAGCGGTGCAGCTGGTGTTATTAAAAAGGGAAATGGACTTCAAGTTGTTTATGGACCTAAAGTTCCAGTTATAAAATCAAAATTAGAAGATTATATATCAAAATAATATTTGTTATGAAAATATTTACGGCATAAAACTCTTATGGTTTTATGCCTTTTATGTTATCTTTTTTATATGTATATGTTATAAATAAAAGTGATAATAACATGTATCATTTAAGA
>JAAYQS010000235.1 GCA_012519155.1 Clostridiales bacterium | reverse complement strand
AGTTCTGTTGTATACGCTTTAGGAGTTTCTTTTTTCTTAACAGTAATTATTTTTATTACAACTATAATTATGAAAAAATTATTACCTAAAGAAGAAAAATAATATTTATAAAATTATTGCTATATTGCAATTAAAAATATAAGGAAGATTTATAATGAAAAAAAAGCATAAAAATAACAAAAGTGTAAATGATAATAATGTAAATATGATTAATCCTGAATATTTAGAAGAATTTAAATGTATAGGTGGTAGCTGTAGCGATAGCTGTTGTACTGGATGGGATATAGAAATAGATAAAAAGACCTTTAGAGATTATTACAGGGTAAAAGATGAAAATATGAAAAGAATGTTTCAAAAGTATGTTCATAATAATCCTGATTATACTAATGAAAATCTTGATTATGGTAAAATTAAGCTCCCAAAGGATAAAAGATGTCCTTTTTTAGATGAGGAAAATTACTGTATAATATTTAAAAATATAGGTGAAGAATATCTTTCATGTGTATGTACACATTTTCCTAGAGTACTTAATAAAGTAGATGAACATTTTGAAATGTCTCTTGATTTATCTTGTCCTGAAGCTTCCCGTATAATACTTAATTTAAAGGAAGGTATAAAATTTAAAAAGTATTCTAAAAAGCTTAATAAACATATAATGTCTGGAATTCTTGATACTAAAAATAAAGAATTTAAAGATACTCTTGTTAAATATTTTAATGAAATGCGAGATACTTCAATTAATATAATCCAAAATAGAAAATATTCCTTAAGTAAAAGATTATATGTCCTTGGGGTATTTTTAAGTACAATTGACGATTTATATGAAGAGGATTTACAAAAAGTAAGTAGTTTCATTAAAAATTTCAAAATTGAAAATTATGCAAAAGAATATGAAAGAGATACTATGAATTATGTTATTCAAGTATCATTTTTAAAGAATATTGTTGATTCATTAAATATTGTAAATGAAATAGATAGTATTACCTTTAAGGAACATACAAAAGAAGCCTTAAGTGGATTTAATCTAAAATCCCCTAATGACCTTCAAAATAATGCTTCAGATTATATAAATGCCTTTAATAGGTATGAGGAAGAGTATTTTCATAAGTATGATTATATTTTTGAAAATTACTTAGTAAATTCTATTTATAATAATTTATTTCCTTTCTCAGAAAGTGATTATATCTTTGATGGATATATAATGCTTCTTTTAAGTTATTCATTAATTAGATTTTACTTAGTAGGTAAATTTATAAAAAGAAAGAAAGATTCTAAAGATGATATTATAGCTTTTATACAGGTATTTGTAAAAGCTGTAGAGCATGATAAAAATTATAGAATGGAAATTCTAGAATATATTAAAGATAATGATTTTGATAATATAGAATTTGCAAAAACCCTTATATAAAATAGCATATTAAAAAAATATACCAACCTAAAAAGTTAGATCAAAAATCTAACAATTAAGGTTGGTATTTTTATGTGAAAATATTTGTAGATAATATAATTAATTTTATGTAAAGAAATTGTTAAAGTTTGAAAAACAATCAAAAAAGCAAGAAAAAAATGGTATAATTTTACTTAAAAGATGTTAAAAAGATGTTATAAGAAGGGAAGAAAAATGAATAAAAAAATCAAAAACAAAAAGCTTTTAATAATATTATTGGCTTTTATTGTAATTACTTTTAATGTTAAAATTGTACCGGCTAAGGCCTTGGAAGTAAATAGTAGTGGAAATCTTGAGGCCTCTTCAAATTCAGAGGATGAAGATATTCCATTAATAAAATTATCATTTTCTACATCTACTAGTGATGATTTTTCAAAAATAATAGGAGGATCTTTAAGCGAAAGCGATATACACCTTAATATTCCCAATATAGTTTCAAATAAACCTGTTGGTGCAATTGGTGATAACGCATTTATAAACAATCGTAATATTATATCTGCAAGAATACCTAATACTGTTAAATATATAGGGGCAGGCGCATTTTTATCTTGTGAAAATCTTGAAAAGGTAAATATGCCAGAAAGCCTTGAAACTATAGGACAAAGTGCTTTTCAGGCTACAAATATTTCTAAGGTTACATTTCCTGAAACATTAGTATCAATAGGATGTGTAGCTTTTGGAGAAACACCTATTGAATCTATTACTATTCCAGCTAGTACAACTGATATTGATGGAGCAGCTTTTGCTGGAAGTAATCTTAAGGAAATAAAAGTAGCAGAGGGTAATGAAAAATATATTAGTGAAAATCAAATGATTTTAACTAAGGATAAAAGTACAATTGTCTGTTGTGCACCTACAGTAACGGAACCAATTTTTGATTCTAAATGTACAGTAATAGGAAATAATTCTTTTGCACTTTCTAAGATATTTACTCTAAATATTCCAAATGGTATAAAAGAAATTGGAATTTCTGCTTTTCAAGGATGTGAAAGCTTAAGTTCAGTAGTTCTTCCAAAAGACCTTACTGAAATTAAGGAACAAACATTTTCAGGCTGTGATAATTTAACAAGTATTGTTATTCCTGATACTGTAAAGTCTATAGCAGATGATGCATTTAAATATTCTGATAAAGTTACTATTATAGCATCTGATGAGTCCTATGCTCATAAATATGCAAATGAAAAAGGTATTTTATTTAGAGATATAAAAGAAATTGATAATCCATATAAAGAGAAAAAGGCCATAATAGTAATCCCGGGAATTGCTGGAAGTAGATTGTATAATTCTAAAAGTGATGTAGTGTGGGAGCCTACAATAATGGGCAGTCCTATTTATAGTTATAGTAAAATAAAAAATATTGAAAATTTAGGATATGATGAAAATGGCAAAAGTATACAAAGCGTGGGGCCTTATACAGTTACTGGTAGTATTGTAGATCAAGTAGATAATGCAAATACTATTGAGGTATCTGATTATGGTACAGAAAGTACTTATTTAAATCTTATATCAGATTTAAGAAAAAAGTATTCTGATCAATATGATGATATTGTATATTTTCCATATGAATGGAGAGATTCAAATGTTAATGTAGAAGAAAAGCTTAAGGAATATATAGATGAAAAAGGCTATACAAATGTTACATTAATTGCCCATAGTATGGGAGGTATTATTGCATCTAAATATATACAAGAAGGTAACAAAGATAAAGTTGATAAGCTTATTACAATTGGTACACCTTATTTTGGAGCTCCAAAGGCATTATATGTATTTGAAACAGGACGTTTTTTAGATAGTTATATTAGTGATTTTGTAACAGCAGACAAATTTAAAAAAGTTGTTAATACATTGCCATCAGTATATGAATTACTTCCTAATAAGCAATATTTCCAAAATTATAGTTATGTAACTAATTCTTCTGGGAAAAATTTAAATTATAATGAAACAAAAGATTATATGTTGTCTAAGAACTGGTGTTTTGAAAAATATTTAAATAATTCTGAAAGCCTTTATGATTCAATATCAGTATCTAACGGCATTGCTGTTAATGATGTGGATTCTTATATTATAGTAGGTGAAAATGTAAAAACTATAAGCAAATTAAAAATCAATGGAGATAATAATATTGATAAAGATGCAGAAAGAGATGATGATAGTGATCAATATATTGATGATATGAATTATATTGATGACATTCACATTACTAAAAAGGGAGATGGAACAGTTCCATTAGTAAGTTCTGCTATGAAAGGCATAAGTATAAATAGAAAACCTTACTATATTGATAATGTTGAACATTCAGATCTTCCATCAAATAGTACTGTAATTAAATTAGTTGAAACTATTTTAAATGGAAATGGGGATAATGATTCTGATATTAAAAAAGCTCAGGCAGGCAATAAAATTTCTAGAAGTATAGGTGATAAAACGGCAAGAGGTGAAAATAAAAATTTAGATGCAGAAAAAATAACTAAGTTTACTGTAAGTGGAGATGCAAAATTACAATTAACAAATTCTAATGGAGAAGTAACAGGAACTTCAGAGGATGCAAGTAAAAAGAAAAATAGTTTTTACTATTGTGGCAAAGATAATTCTAAAAAGATATTATTCTTAGATGAAGAAGAGATGAAATGTAACAATGAAATTTCTGTAGTATCAAATAGTGATGGTAAAATTAATTATTCCATTGAAACTTATAATGATAATGATACAATAGAAGAATATGATTTTAAAAATGTGGCTGTAAGCAAAGATAGTAAAATTACTTGTAAAAAAACTGATAATAATACTATGGAATTAAAAGTAAATAAAGATAATAATAATGAAATGTATATTGAAACTCAAAACAAAAATGTAGTTCCAAATATTACTCAAATTAATAAATATACAGTTAAGTTTGTAACAGAAGATGGACAAAATATTTGTGATAATCAAATAATTGAAGAAGGAAAAGAAGCCACTGCTCCTGAAGCACCATTAAAAGAGGGTTATACATTTAAGGGATGGAATAAATCTTTTGATAATGTATCTGAAAATCTTGTTATAAAACCAATATATGAGAAAAATGAAGCAGATAATATTTCAAAGGATGACAAACCTACTGACGAAGGCGATAAAATAGAAGAAGATGATGGAAAAAACAGTGAAACTTCTGATCAAAATAACCTAATACTAATTATGGGTATTATGGTATTAGTAGGAGGGTTGTTAAAAAATACAAAGAATACAGTGAAAAGATTGTAAACATTAAAATAATATTATTGTAATTATAGACCAAGTATGCAAAGTACTTGGTCTAATATTTTAGAAACTAAAGTAATTTAAAGGATATGGGTATAAATAGGATGTATAGGTGGTACTGGAACAGATAAGAAAAATAAAAATATTGAATTAGAAGGTTTATATGAAATACATAATATAAAAGAAAATTCTAAAAATTCTAGTAAAAATAATCCTTATAGTTATAAACTTTCACCTAAGAAAAGGTTAGAAAAATTAAATGAAAAATTTAAAAAACTTAAACTTGATGATTTTATTACTAAATTTCAGGATAAATCACATTTAATAACTTATAGAAAACCTTCTGAAAAAGAAGAACTTGATATATTTAATTCAATGAATAAGAAGGATTTTAAATCACAAAATATTGATTGTGGTGCTTGTGGTAATAAATCATGTAAGGAAATGATCTTTTCTATATATAATGGATACAATATAAAAGAAAATTGTATTCATTATGTTAAATATCTTTCAGATGTTGAAAAAAGAGAAGCTGTAAAACTTGCAAGTGAAATTGGAGATCAAAAAAGTCAAATAGAAAATAATAATAAAAAGTTAAATGAAATTATATGTGAAGTAAGTAAGGATTTTCTGTAGTAGCAGAGGAAATTAAAAAACTTTCTGTTGAAAGCAAAAATGCAGCAGAAAATAGTAATATAAATAAAAATAAAATTGATAGTGCTATTATTTCTATAAATGATGAAATTAAAAAACTAGTTGAGATTATTAATAATGTAAATACTAGAATGGATACTTTAGCTGCAAGTACGGAAGAAATAGCTGCAAGTACAGATAGTATTACAAATATATCTAATGCAATTAAAAATACACTTACAAAACTTAATATATAAATAATTGAATTAATTTGAATATATGTTGTATTATATTATTATAAAAATATAAATGTACGAGGTTTTTAATATGAATAATGCAGCATTAATTTTAGAAGGTGGAGGTATGCGTGGCTTATATACAGCAGGAGTTCTTGATTTTTTTTATGATAAAAATATAGAATTTTCAAGTCTTTATGGAGTATCAGCAGGAGCATGCCATGGATGTAACTATTTATCAAAGCAAAGGGAAAGAGGTCTTAAAGTATATACAGAACATATACATGACAAAAGATATATGGGTATAGGAAATTTAATCAAAACAGGTGATTATTTTTCTAAAGACTTTAATTTGAATATAGTTCCTAATGAATTAAACAAATTTGATTATGAAACAATGCGAAGTAGCAAATGTGATTTTTATGCCGTTGTTACAAATTGTGAAACTGGAAAACCTGAATATTTAAAAGTTGATGATTTAAAAAAGGATCTTGATAAAGTATGGGCTTCAAGTTCTTTGCCTATGCTATCTAGAATGGTTACTGTTGATGGAAATAAATATTTAGATGGTGGTGTGGCTGATTCTATCCCTATAAAAAGGTCAATTAAAGATGGCAATAAGAAAAATGTAGTAGTGCTAACACGTGATATTACCTATTCAAAGGCAAAGAACAGCCTTATGCCACTTTTAAAAATTAAGTATAAAAAATATCCAAAACTTATTAAAGCTATGGAAAATAGGCATATTATGTATAATGAAACATTAGAATTTTTAAAAGAGCAAGAAAAGAAAAATAATGTTTTTATAATAAGACCTAAGAAAGAAGTTACAATTGGTAGATTAGAAAAAAATAAAGAAAAGTTATATGCACTTTATTATGAAGGATATAATGAGGCAAAAGAAAAGTATAATGACTTAATGGAATATTTAGCCTAACTTTTAACAAAATGTAACATAAAAATTATAATTTTGTTAATTAATTTAAAATGAGACAAGGAAATGACTTTTTTATTAATAAATGGTATATAATATAATTATAAAAATATAACTTTTTAGTTATTAGTTATAAGAAAAAGGAGATGACAAGTATGCAACTAGATATAAAGGAAAAAAATGATGAAAAATATATAAAATTAATTGGTAACTTAGATGGAATTTGCAGTAATGATGTAACAGAACAAATATTAAATGAAATTGATCAAAACAAAAATATCGTTATAGACATGAGTGATTGTCCTTATGTATCAAGTGCAGGTCTTAGAACGCTTCTTACAATTGGTAAAAGTGTTAAGATGAAAAATGGTCATATGAATATTGTAAATTTAGTTGAGGATGTAAAGGAAATTATGGAGATGACTGGATTTGGAAAGATATTTAAAGGGTTTGAAAATTAATTCTGTGAAATAGTCATATTTTTAATTATTTTTAATAGTATAAAAGGGAAAAGAATTTTACTTTGCTAGTTTAGGAGGTATAGAAGGTGATTAGAGTTGATAGCTATCCAACACATGAAAAAGATGGAATAAAATACAGAATAGGAAAAGTACTACCATATGGAGCGTCAATTGTACCAAATGGGGTTAATTTTTCTATATTTTCCAAGTATGCAACTTCATGTGAATTGCTTTTATATAATAAAGGTGAAAAGAAACCATATGCAGTTATTCCATTTCCAGATGAATTTAGAATTGGTGATGTTTTTTCAATGATAGTTTTTGATATTGATTATGAAACTGTTGAATACGGATATAGAATGAATGGAGAATTTAATCCTAAAAAAGGCTTTTGGTTTAATAAGGATAAAATTTTATTAGATCCATATGCAAAAGCTATATCAGGAAGAAACGTTTGGGGTGAAGAACCTGATTATTCAAATGAATTTCAGCATAGAGGTAAAATAGTTTATGATGATTTTGATTGGGATGGTGATAGCCCATTAAAAATTCCAATGGAAGATCTTATAATATATGAAATGCATGTTAGAAGTTTTACAAGGCATCCATCAAGTAATGTAAAACATCCAGGAACTTTTGCAGCTCTTACACAAAAAATATCTTACTTAAAGGAACTTGGGATAAATTGTGTTGAACTTCTACCTATATTTGAATTTGACGAATTTGAAAATTCTAAAATTGTAAATGGAAAAAGATTATATAATTACTGGGGATATAGTACAGTAGGTTTTTTTGCACCTAAGGCAGGATATGCTGCAACAGGAAGATACAACATGGAAGTAGATGAACTTAAAAATTTCATAAAAACTTTCCATCAAAATGGTATTGAAGTAATACTTGATGTTGTTTTTAATCATACTGCAGAAGGCAATGAAAAGGGACCATATATTTCCTTTAGAGGTATTGATAATAAAACATATTACCTTCTTACACCAGATGGTTATTATTATAATTTTAGTGGTTGCGGTAATACTCTAAATTGTAATAATTCATTAGTTAGAAATACTATTTTAGATTGCTTAAGATATTGGGCATCTGAATATCACATAGATGGTTTTAGATTTGACTTAGCTTCAATTTTATCTAGAGATGAAAATGGAGCCCCTATGTCATCACCACCACTTCTTGAACTATTAGCTAATGATGCAATTTTATCTAATTGTAAGCTTATTGCAGAAGCATGGGATGCAGGTGGTTTGTATCAAGTTGGTAATTTCCCATCATGGGGAAGATGGGCAGAATGGAATGGACAATATAGAGATACTGTAAGAAAATATTTAAAAGGTGATGGCTGTGAATTTGAAAATCTTGTTAAAAGAATAGAAGGTTCAGAAGATATGTATAAAGGCAGATCTTCTAATGCTTCAATTAATTTTATTACTTGTCATGACGGATTCACACTTTATGATTTAGTATCATATAATGATAAACATAATCTAGATAATGGCGAAAACAATAATGATGGCTGTAATGATAATAATAGTTGGAATTGTGGCGTTGAAGGAGAAACTGAAGATATATATGTAAAAAATCTTAGAAAAAAACAAATAAAAAATGCAATTACAATATTATTAATAAGCAGAGGAGTACCAATGCTTCTTGCTGGTGATGAAATGTGTAATACTCAATTTGGTAATAATAATGCATATTGTCATGATAATGAAATATCTTGGATTGATTGGAACAAGTTAAATGAAAATAGAGATGTGTTTAATTATTTTAGAAAAATTATTGCTTTAAGAAAAAAGCATCCAGTATTTAGAAACATATTTTATGACAAAGGCTATAATAAAACTGGATACCCAGAGGTATCAATTCATGGTGAAAAGCCTTGGGATAACGGCAATCTAAATAATGCATTAACATTTGCTATAATGTATGTGGAAGATAAGGAAAAGTATAAGGTAGATGTTGATTCATTTATATATATTGCTATAAATATGCATTGGGAAGCACATGAATTTGAACTTCCTATTATTCCTGAAGGAAAGGTTTGGCATTTATATTCTGATACAAATATAGTTGGTGAAGGAAATGAAGAAAATGATTTAGTTGTTCTTGGAAACCAGCATGCTCTTTTTGTACCAGAAAGAAGCATTATTGTAATAATTGGAAAATAGATAAAGGTATTGAAAATAAACTTGTTAAATGGGGGGGATTATTATGGAATGGCTAAAGAAGGAAGCAGATATAAGTAATTTAAATCTTATGATTGAATTTGTACTAGATAATGTTAAAAATTATATAAATTTAACGAAAAAGAAGTCAAATGAAATAAGGCTAATATGTGAAGAAATTATGCTTAATATAATAAGTTATTCATATCCTGATGGCAAGGGAGAGTTGCTTGCAGGATGTGAATTTTCAACTGATGATAAGTGCCTTACACTTAAAATATGTGATTATGGAAAGGAATTTAATCCTATTGATGCAAAATTGCCAGAGATTTCTGAAGATGAAGATATAATGGATAAGGACGTAGGTGGTCTTGGAATTTTTTTAATAAGAAATATTTCTGATTCTGTTGATTATGAAAGAAAAGAGAATATGAATATTTTAACTGTTAAGAAGTATTGTACGTGCTAATATATGGTATATTAACTTAAAAGGGGTAGTAAACTTGGATGAAATAGTTTCAGTATTTAAGGATGCAAAAAGTGTTAAAAAACTCTTTTTAACAGTAATTATATGTTTCCTTATATCGTTGTTTTATAATGAAATAGTGAGGTTTTTTAATGTATCTACTGATTTAGGTTCTATTAATCCTTTTGCACCTGTAATAGGATTATATCTTGGACCATTAGGCGTTGTAGGAATATCTTTAGCAACTCTTGTATTTAATTTATTATTCTATAATTTGAATTTTGCAAGTATGTTTTTTAAAGTATTAGCTATATTTATGTATTCATATATACCATACAAAATGTGGTATACAATGGGAAAAAGTAAACAGTGCAAAATTCCTAATTTAGATGATGCAGGTTCCATAATTAAATTTATTTATACAATGTTTTTAAATTCAATATGTGTTGTATTGCTTCTTTATTCTGCATCAATATTTGATAATGATAATTTTGATTTACTTCAAATTATTTTTCTTATATTTAATAGTTTTAATTTCCCACTTTTATTTGGAATACCTGCCATGATTATTTTTTCTGTATCTAGGGTAAAAAGGTACATTCCTAAGGTGAAAAATTGTAATATTAGTACTAACAAGTATGTATATATTATTGTTTTAGCTATAGTAATGGGTGGCTTAAATTTATATTATGGAGAAAATTATAGTGGTGGTAATTTGAGTTTTGCATCAGGTATATTATCAGCACTTATGTATTTTTTATTACTTATATACATTAATATGCCTATAACAAAAGAAATAGATACAAATATTAATAGTAACAATATAACGAAAGTTACACTAAAAGGTAAAGTAACAATTGGATTTTTAGCTTTTGGATATTTACTTATTAGCTTTGATGTGGTTTTATTTGATTTTATTTTAAAATTTGTAAGTAATGATGAAGTACTTAACATAAGAATAATTTATATTGTTATAGGTGTTTGTACATATTATGTATTTGCAATTACACTTTTGGTTTTGTTGTATGTTGAAAAAAAGATAACCATACCTCTTGATAATTTATCTAATGCAGTAACAACATATTCTAAAATGAAGGACTACAATGATAAATCTAACAATAAAAAAATAAAAGATATTTGTAACTCTGTAAGATCTAAAAATGAAATTCAAGAAATTTCAGATGAATTTTCTAAAATGATTGACAGAATAGAAGGGTATTGTGAAAATCTTGAAAGTATAACAGAAGAAAGAGAAAGGGAAAAAGCTGAAATGAACTTAGCAAGTAAAATTCAGGAATCAATTCTTCCAAGAGTTTTTCCAGCATTTCCAGAAAGACAAGATTTTGATATATATGCAAGTATGATGACTGCTAAAGAGCTTGGTGGCGATTTTTATGACTTTTTTATGGTAGCTGAAAATAAATTATGCTTTTTAGTTGCAGATGTATCAGGAAAAGGAGCACCAGCAGCTCTTGTTATGATGAGTGCAAAAACAACAATAAAAGATTATTTATCTATGAATTTAGACATAGAAACTGTTATAGAAAAAGTAAATAAACAACTTTGTAAGGACAATGAAGTATTTATGTTTATTACATCTTTTATAGCTGTTGTGGATCTTGAAACAGGTATTATGGATTATGTAAGTGCTGGCCATAATCCACCATTAATTAGAAAACAAAATTCAGAGTTTGAATACATGGATGTTAACAGTAATTGTATTTTAGCAGTTGACTATTATGCTACATTTAAAAAACAAACTATAAAGTTTGATTATGGTGATGTTTTATTTATTTATACTGATGGAATTACAGAGGCTCTTAATTCTAATGGAAAATTCTTTGGTATGGATAGATTACGTAAAACTTTAAATGATAAGTATTATGAAGATATATATCAAATGATACCTTATGCAAAAGGTAGAATTGACCAATTTCAAGATGGATTTCCTCAATCAGATGATATTACTATGCTTATTTTTAAGTATAAGTAGTATAAAAAACAAAAAGAAAGAGAAACTAACTTTAGAATATTTAAATAAAGGAGTTTTTTTATGAATATGAAAGATGATATAAAATACGGAGCTCAAGAAATTCAAAGTGGATTAAATTCTATGAAAAAGGGTATTAAAAAAGGTGTTAAGGAAGTTAAAAAAGAATTTAAAGATATGAAAAATAATTTAAAGTAATATTAATAATGTTAAAATTATAATAAAAAATTAATTACAAGTAAAAAGAACTTCAAATTTGGAGTTCTTTTTTATTGAAAAAATTACTGATTTATGAGAAGATATATGAAGCTTAATGTTATTTTATAAAAAGGAGGAATTGAATTTAAAATGAACGAAAAAAATACAAGTTTTTCAAGTAAAATAGGATTTGTATTAGCAGCAGCTGGTTCGGCAGTGGGATTAGGTAATATATGGAGGTTCCCTTATTTGGCAGCAAAATATGGTGGGGGGATATTTTTACTTATATATGTTGTTTTGGCATTGACCTTTGGATTTACACTAATGATTACAGAACTTGCATTAGGTAGAAAAACTGGTAAAAGTGTAATAGGGGCCTTTTCTACTATAAATAAAAAATATTCATTTATAGGTTATATAGCTGCACTAGTACCAATAATTATTTTGCCCTACTATTCAGTAATAGGAGGTTGGGTTTTTAAATATTTTTCTATGTATTTATTAGGAAATGGTCATGCAGCAGTTAGTGATAACTATTTTGCAAATTTCACAGCACAAACTTATGAACCACTTTTCTGGCTTTGCTTATTTATAATCCCAACAACTATAGTAGTTATGATGGGTGTAGAAAAAGGAATAGAAAAAGCTAGTAAATTTTTAATGCCAGTTTTGGTTGTTTTATCAGTATTTATTGCTATATATACAATTACAAGGCCAGGAGCATTAGAAGGAGTAAAGTATTACATAATACCTGATTTTAGCAAATTATCTATAAATTCTGTTTTTGCAGCTCTTGGACAACTGTTTTATTCCATGTCCCTTGCAATGGGAATTATGATAACATATGGTTCTTATATGAAAAGAGATGAAGACCTTAATTCATCTGTTAAGCAAATTGAAGTATTTGATACAAGTGTAGCATTTATTGCAGGTCTTATAATTATACCTAGTGTATTTATATTTTCTGGTGGAGATGAGTCAATGCTTAGCTCTGGTCCAGGCCTTATGTTTATAACACTTCCAAAAGTATTTGATAGCATGAAATTTGGTAATGTAATAGGTTTTACATTTTTCTTACTAGTTCTTTTTGCAGCTATAACTTCTGCAATTTCTATAATGGAAACAATAGTTTCACTTATTATGGAAAAAACTAAATTATCAAGAATTAAGACATGCTTAATTGTACTTTTTGTAGCTGTTATTATTGCAATTCCATCATCTTTTGGATTTGGTGTATGGTCAAATATTAAAATTATAGGTATGGATTTCTTAGACTTTTTTGATTTTATAAGTAATAGTGTAATAATGCCAATTGTAGCTTTATTAACTTGTTTCTATGTTTCAATTGTTATTAAACCAGATGGAATAGTTGATGAAGTTAAACTTGGAGGCTATAGCTTTAGTAGAGAAAAACTTTATAGAGTTATGATAAAATATATTGCACCAATATGCCTTATTGTTATATTAATTACATCAGTTTTAAATACTTTTGGACTTATAAATTTGTAAATTTTAAGTGAAATGTTTTAGCCAGCTTTTTTTAGCTGGCTTTTTTGTGTTAAAATGAATTGTAATTATATTGAAAAAAAGTAAAAGGGGTAAATTAAATGAAAAATGTAAAGAAGAAATTATTATCTTGTTTGTGTGTTGTTTCTTTTGGAACAACAGTATTAGGGGGACAAATAGGATATAAGTATAGTGCTTATGCTGCAGAAGAAAATAATAAATCATCTGCTGAAAATTCTATACCTAAGGAAATTAAGGAATTACTATTTGGTAATACAAAGGATGAAAATGAAAAAAAAGATGGAGATAAATATATATCTTTGTTAATTTTATTAAATGAAGATACAAAGGCATATGAAGAAGAGTCTCAAGATAAAGCTAAAGAAGAAGAAAAAGAGGTAAAGAAAAATCAAGAAACTATTATAAATAAAGTTCAAGACATAACAGGTACAAAAGTAAAGAAGTCCTATGGATACTTAATTAATGGTTTTTCTATAATGGCAAAGAAAAAAGATGTCCCTAAAATTGAGCAAATTGATGGAGTAAAATCTGTAAGTGAAGATAAGGAAATAGAAAATAATATGGCTTCTGCAAAGGTTATAGAAGAAGCTGATAAAGTATTAAATGAGTATGGCTTAGATGGTAGTGGTACAGTAATAGCTGTAATAGATTCGGGAATGGATGTAAATAATAAAGATTTTCAAAGCATAGATAACAGTAATTTGAAAATAACAAGAAACGAAGCTAATAAATTAATTGATTTAGTAGGACATGGAACATATGTTAATGATAAAATTCCCTTTGCATATAATTATGCAGATGAAAATAATGAAGTATATGATAAAAAAAATGACCATGGAATGCATGTAGCAGGTATATGTGCTGCAAATGGTGATAAAGATTCCATGGAAAGTGTAGTAGGTGTTGCAAAAGGAGCACAAATTTTAGCTCTTAAAGCATCATCTACATCAAGTGAAAGATTTACAAGTGAAGCTATAATAGCAGCTATTGAAGATGCTGTAAAACTTGGAGCCGATGTTATAAATATGAGCTTTGGAGATGATCTTTCATCAAAATATGGAGGTGAAAATCTTGTAAAAGAAGCAGTTGATAATGCAACTAAGAAAGGTGTAATATGTGTTCAATCTGCTGGAAATAGTCAAAATTCTGCAAGTAAAAGTGTAGATGCTGATCCATCTAATGAATTAGGCATAAAGGATAATTCTACTGCATCAAATTTTTCATCAAACACTTTTGCTGTTGCTTCACTAGAAAATACAAAGCAAATTGTAGATTCTTTATTTACTTTTACTTATTCTGATGGAAGAAAAAATGAATTTCAATGTTGTAATGTGCAAAATAGTGATTTTGATTCATTAGAATCATCAGAAATGGTATATGCCTCTTTAGGTAAATTAGAAGATTTTAAAAATATAAATGTTAAGGGCAAAATTGCTATTATAGATAGAGGTGAAATAACTTTTGAAGAAAAATATAATAATGCATTAAATAATGGTGCAGTAGCAGTTATTATTGTAAATAGTGAAGATTCACTAATAAATATGTCTATTACAAGTGATGTACAAATACCTGTTATGAGTATTACAAAATCTGATGGTGATATATTAAAAAACAATATAGATATTCCTGTAAAAAGTATTCATATGTCACAGGAAAAAAAGGAAATAGAAAATAAATCTGCTGGCAAAATTTCGAATTTTTCTTCCTTTGGGCCAAATCCAGATTTAGAACTTAATCCTGAAATAACAGCACCAGGAGGAAATATTTATTCTACAGTTTATGATAATAAATATGCATCATATAGTGGTACATCAATGGCAGCACCTAATGTAGCAGGTGGTCAAGCCCTACTTGTTCAAGCAATTAGAGATAAAGGATATGATTTAAAGGGTTCAGAACTTGTATCTTTTTTAAAAAATACTACAATGAATACTGCTGAGGTAGTTGTAGATCCAGATACAAATATTCCTTATTCACCAAGAAGACAGGGAGCAGGTGAAATGAAGCTTCATAGGGCAATAAAAAACAGTGTTATTGCAACAGATGAAAATAACAAAGCTTCTTTATGTTTAAAAAATATTTCAAATACAAAGAATTTCACTATAAAATTAAAAAATTATGGAACAGAAAATGCCACATATAGTTTAGGTAATGATGGACTTTATACAGAAATAGTTGTTAATGGAAAAATTAATGAAATTAAGGTTTCAGGTGCATCAATAAGTTTTGATGAGAGTACTGTTACAGTTAAACCTGGACAAGAGGTAGAAGTAAATGGAACTTTAAAAGTTGGAAACAACCTAGAGGAACAGAATTTTATAGAGGGGTATATAAAATTTAATAGTTTTAGTAAAGATAACCCAGATTTATCAATGGCTGTTCTTGCCTTTTATGGTAATTATGATAAGGAAAAAGTAATTGATGATCCTATTTATGAAGATTCCTCATTAACAAAAAATACTGGACTTGGTGAAGCTTCTATAAATAATACCTTTGAGTATTATGGTAAAGATTCAAATGGAAATATAAATAAAGATTATGTATCTTTTTCACCAGGACTTTCAGCAGAAGAAAAAGGTTCTGATAAAGATGATGATTCCCTTGATAGAATTAAAGATACTGTTTTGGTAAATTCTTACCTTTTAAGAAATGCTAAAGAATATACAATTCAAATATTAGATAGTAATAAAAAATATGTTACAAATGAAAATACTTATAATAATACTTATAAAAATTCTTTATCCGAAATGACATCTACAGGTAATTATACTTATCAAAAATATTACTATGAATGGGATGGAACAAAATATAATTCACAAACAGGTAAAAATGAACTTGTATCAGATGGACAATATTATGTAAGAATATCAACAAAAGGATACGTTGATGATACTATAGTACAAACAGTAGATATGCCTATAAAAGTTGATACAAAAAAACCAACAGTAGAAATAAAAGATATAAAATATAATAATGGTGGTTATGATGTAACATGGACAGCTAAAGATTATAATTCTGGTATAAGTGATAACGTAGGAGGATATATTGAAGATGATCAAACATCCTACAAAAAATTAACTAACATAACAGAAAAAAATGGTGTATATACAGGTAGATATGAAGGAAAAGAAGTAAAGAATGGAGTATTTGAATTATATGTATCTGATAATGCTGGAAATTTAGGTTATACTTCATATTTCTTTATACCAGAAGATTATGTATTTTTATATAATTTTGTAGATAATCAAAAAGTATCAAATAGTAAGTATACTATAAATGGAATGATATCTCCTGATGTTACGAAGGTAACAATAAATGGAAAAGATACTTTGATAAATAAAGAAGATAATTATTTTCAAGGAACTGTAGATTTAAAAGAAGGTAACAACAATATTACTATTAATGTTTATGTAGATGATTACTTATTAACAACTAAAAAAGGCAATGTAATTCTTGATTCTATTGCTCCTACTATAACAAAAATTGATCCTATAGGAGGTTTTACAGATTCTTATTATATAACTACATCAGCTATGCTTGATCTTACTGCATATGTATCTGATGCAAGTGCTGTAAGTGGTCTTACTTACAATGAAAACACTTATATACAAGGAGAATTAACAGAAGCTAAAGATAATAAAATTACTTTTCCAGTAGCTTTAAAAGATGGGTTTAACAAAATTACAATAGGTGTTCAGGATGAACTTAAAAATACAGCTACAAAAGTTGTTAATGTAATTAAGGTTAAAGATAAAGATGAATTAAATGCTGGTTTTTGCAATATATATTTTGGTAAAAGAATATATGCAGTAAATGGTGATAAAGATAATTTATTTACAGTGTTATGTTATAATACTGATTCAAATTCAAAGGTGTATATTAATGACAAACTTACAAAGTTAGATGCAAACAAATTGTACCATAGTGATATTAACTTAGTAGAAGGAGAAAATATTATT
>JAAYQS010000234.1 GCA_012519155.1 Clostridiales bacterium | reverse complement strand
CAAAAAAAGAAAAAAAGCAGCTTAGTGTCATCTTTTAAAATAATAAGAATATCTATTTTTCTTATAAATATATCATATATTATATATAGTTTGCTAAGTAGAAATGGATTATTTATGTATGGGATTATTATTTTAATATGCATAAATATTTGCGAATATGCATGTATAAAACGTATACTTAATGTATATAACAAATAAAAATAGCATATTTTTAACAAATAGTTCATAGAATCTTTCAAAAAGAATTTTAAATAATGAGCAAGACGTAGAAGTAAACTTAGATATTTAGCTATTTTAATAAATGTTTTTTTTGAAAATTAAAAAAAATGTCATATTACAAAATATTCAAATATTCGTCATACATAAGTAACAAAAAGTTGCTATAATAAACTCATAGAAAAAAATTTATATTTTTTTTATAACCCCTTGTAACAACTCATACTGAATTCTTGTATGAGAACCCAAAGCAATATCCCCCAAATTTTGCTTTGGGTTTTTTCGTGTTCGAAATGCCATATATTTGTCATAAAAATAAAATATAATAAAAATATAAGGAAGAAAAACATTAATTAGGATGAAAATCTTATAATGTTTACATATTTATTGTATAATAATTATGATGCTATTAATATTAAAAATAGTGTATATTTTGAAAAGAGGGATGAGTATGGAGATGATTTTAAAAGAGGCTTGTGATTTAGTTGTTAATAATTACAGAAAGCTTAAAGATTCATTAAGATACGATGGGGATTTACTTAATCATTTTGGTTCATTAGTAATAGGTAATAAAAGTACAGATGAAAGTATTTTAAAAATAAAAAATATAAGAACAATAATAAAAAATAAAACACCAAGAATGTCAGAATTTAGAGGCGATATACTTTATATGGTTTCTATATTAATAAGCAAGGAGCCTAATGTAGACGAATACATAGAAGAAATATTAAAAGTATATGATGATATGTTACAGTATGGATTTACTGAAAGTCCACATCTTGTTTTATCAGCATATGCAATAGTAAAGCATGGAAATGTACATGAGTTGGATTTAATAATGAAAAACATGATGGAAATTTATAAAGTTATGAAGGTTAATTATAAAGATATAACAAATGAAGAAGATTATTTAGAATGTGCACTTCTTGCATTAAATGGTATAGATAAAGAAAAAAGTATATTATATATGGAAAAATGGTTTAATTCTGTTGTAAAGCTTAATATGTTTTCAAAAAATGGTGTTCAAGGATTAACTTTAGCTCTTTTATTAAATCATAATAATCCTGAATTTAATCTTGTTTCACAATTTTTAAAGGAATTCCAAAATAAAGATATAAAAATAAGTCATCAGGTTTTGGCATTACTTGGAATTGCAGCAGGTGAAGAGGAGCCTAATGCATATGTAAAAAAAGTGAAAAGTGTTATAGAGTATCTTTGTGATCAAGAATATGAATATGAATTTTATATGGATAAAAGTTTTATAGCATTTATAGCAATAGCTTTAGTTGAAATAACTAAAGATGATAAAAAAGATAAATTTTTAGATGAATTAATATCTATGGTAGTATATTCCTTTATAACTAGTAAAAAACAAGGAATTGTATCTGAAATTTTAGCATAATTTTATTAAGAGTATCATTTAGGTTATAAATTTGGCCTGGATGGTACTTTTTTTTGTTTTGGAATATTTATATAGTAAAAGTTATAGGAAGTGAAATTATAAGAGATATTTGGCTGAGGTGAGTATGTAATGAAAAAGAAATTATCAGAAAATGAGGTTATTTTTCATTTTAACTTAAATAAGAATTATGGCAATTTATCTTTTAAAGATTTAGAAGAAATTTCAGATGTTAGAAAGAAAATAAAGAAATCAATAGATATTGATAAACCTGGATATAATTTATTTATAGTAGATAATTATTCAAGAGATAGGATAGAAATAACAAGAAAATGGATAGAAAATATGTATAGAGGTAAAAAATTACCCACAGATATTGTTTTGTGTACTTTACAAGATATAAACAATCCTATTTCATTAATATTACCAGGTGGTAAAGGAAAATATTTAAAAGAATCAATAGATGATTTGAAAAATATGTATTATAATGTGTCATTAGATTTTTATGAATTATCTGCAAATTCTGAAAGAGATAAAATACTTGAAGAAATTGAAAGAAAACAAAATGAATATATTGATAAGCTTATAGATTTTTCTAAAAAAGAAGGATTTGATGTAAAGGCATCTAAGGATGGTTTTGCCTTTGTTCCCATAACAGATAAAGGAGAAATGACAGAAAGTGAATATGAAGGTCTTACCTGCAAAGAAAAAGAGCTTATTACAGAAGGTGCCCTTAATTTAAAAAATAAGGCACAAGTAATTATTGAAAAATTAAAAGAAATTGAAATTAAATATAATGATAAATTGAAGGAAATATATTTAGAGCATATTATGTGTGAAATGTATGAGCAAAAGGAAAATACCATAATTAAATTTATAGATTGTATTGAAGCATCTAAATATATTGAGAATTTGTGCAATTGTATAGAAAAGGATTTAGTAAATTCATATAATTGTAGTGAATCTTATGAATTTGAAAAGGGTATTGATAATGTATTAAATAAGTATACTATAAGTATACTTGTAAATAACAAAGATACAGATATTCCTAAAGTTATATATGAAGAAGAACCTACAATAAATAATTTATTTGGTTATATAGAGTATGAAAGTGAAGAAGGTGTATATACATCAAAATTGTCATCAGTATATCCAGGATCAATTTTAAGAGCTAATAACGGTTGTTTAATAATAAGATTATCAAGTCTTATAGAAAATCCGTTAAGTTATAATATGTTAAAAAAGTCACTAATAAAAGGTAGTGTTACTATAGATAGTAACAAAAACTATTTAGATATATTACCCATTACTGGGCTTAAGATTAAGGATATTAAAGTAAATACAAAAATAATTTTAATTGGAGATTTATCAAGCTATAATATTTTGTACAGTGTTGATGAAGATTTTAGAAATTTATTTAAAATGAAAATAGAATATCCTAAGGAAGTTAAAGTAAGAAAGGGCATATTTGAAATATTAAGAAATTATATAATAAATAAATGCGAAAAGCTTAAGCTTTTAAAAATAGATGAAGATGCAGTGGTTGAAGTTATAAAATATTTATCAAGGATTAGTGGTAATAGAAATAAAGTAAATATAGACTTAGAAGAAATAAATAAAATAATAATTATTGCAAGTGCAGAAGCTAAAACTAATAATAAATTGAAAATAACAAAGGATGAAATAAATAAAATATTATATGAAGATGAATTTTACAGTGAAAAAATAGATGATTTTTATAGAGAAAATAAAATTATCCTACCATTATCAGATAAATTAATAGGCTCTGTAAATGGTCTTGCTGTAATTGATACTGGATATTTTTCTTGTGGCAAGATTATTAGAATTACAGGAGTGTGCTCAAAAGGCAGTGGCAAAATAATAGATACTCATAAAGAATGTAATATGTCAGGTAAAATTCATGAAAAATCTTTAAGTATTCTCTCTGGACTTCTTAATGGACTTATAAATCCATATAATAAAATTCAAGTTGATTTTCATTTAAGCTTTGAACAAGTATATGGTGAGATAGATGGAGATAGTGCATCAGTTGCAGAAATGATATGCATGTTATCAGCTCTTAGTAAGCTTTCTGTAAAGCAAAATATAGCTGTTACAGGATCTCTTAATCAGTTTGGAGAAGTACAGCCAATAGGTGGTATAAACGAAAAGATAGAAGGCTTTTATAAAATATCATCTATGTATAACAAAAATAAGGTAGCTGTTGTAATTCCAGCTTTAAATAAAGATGAAATTGTACTAAACTCTGAGCTTGAAGATGCTGTTAGAAATAATAAAATAGAGATTTATACAATGGAAACTATTGAAGATGCTATAGAGATAATGATTCTTGATGGAAAAATGTCCATGAAAGAATTTTGGAAAATAGTAAATGATGAAGTTAAAAAATTTAGCTGATAAATTAATAATTAATAATTAAGTGGCTTTTACGCTTTGCTTAAAAGCCAATCTCCATAGGAGATAATTAATAATTATTATATTTAGGTCCAAAGCATTTATGCTATTAGATCTTATGTAAAATTTTGTGTAGGCTTTGAAGCTGTAGCTTGTCTACCCATACAATATAAAATTTAAATTTTTACGACGAAGAAGTAAAAATATCCTAAATTCTTAATTATTAATCCTTAATTATTAATTAACCAAAGCTGTAAGTGATGAAAAATAGAAAATGAAATGAAGCAAATATTTGAAACCAACATTAAAAAGGAAGGAGCAAATATTTGAGACCACACTAAAAAAGTAGTTGACACTAAATTTTAATTTATGGTAAAATATGGAAGAGGATTTATAGGAGGTGTGGTCAAATTTGTTCGTTAAATTTGAAGAAATAAAAAGCACTTTAATTGTCTATTTAGCTGGGGAGCTAGATCATCACAATGCTGAAGAAATAAGAGTGAAAATTGATGATAAAATAGACACAAATCAAATTAATAAGGTAATTCTAGATTTTTCTGAGGTTACATTTATGGATAGTTCGGGGATTGGTGTTATAGTTGGCAGATTAAAGAAGGTAACATCAAGGGATGGAAAAATGTGCATAACAAATATAAATAGTAGGGTTTACAGAGTTTTTGAATTGTCAGGACTATTTAAAATAATAAAGAGTTATAATAGCGTAAGAGAAGCATTAAAGAATATTTAGTGGAGGTTAGAAAAAGGTGTACGATAATAAAGTTAAAATTGAACTTCAAAGTAAATCTAAAAATGAAGGTTTTGCACGTGTTGCAATTTCTGCATTTGTTGCACAATTAGATCCAACTATAGAAGAAATAACAGATGTAAAAACAGCTATATCAGAAGCTGTTACTAATTCTATAATACATGGATATGATGGAAGAGATGATGGAACTATAATTATTGAAGCAGCAATAAAGGAGAGGAAAGTATTTATATCTGTAATAGATTATGGAAAAGGAATCGAAAATATTCATAAAGCTATGGAACCATTATACACATCAAGACCAGATTTAGAAAGATCAGGAATGGGATTTACAGTAATGGAAAGTTTTATGGATACAGTATCTGTTGAAAGTTCTGTTGGCGATGGTACTAAGGTATTAATGACAAAAACTTTTAATTAATTGCATAGGGGAATAATATGGAAAAAGGGAATGTAAATAGAGAGGAATTTAGCTATGAGGCTAATATGCAATTAGTTGTTCTTGCTCAAGGCGGAGATGAAAAAGCAATGAACCAGATAATTGAAGTTAATCTTCCTTTAGTGACTTCAATATGTAAAAGGTTTTCTAATAGAGGTTATGAATATGAAGATATATATCAAATAGGCTGTATAGGATTGGTTAAAGCTGTAAATAATTTTGACTCAAAATATGGAGTTAAATTTTCAACATATGCAGTTCCTATGATAATTGGAGAGATAAAAAGGTTTTTAAGAGATGATGGAATTATTAAAATCAGCCGAAGTATTAAGGGAACAGCTAAAAAGTTGCATTTTGCAAAGGAAGAATTAACTTTTAAACTAAATAGGGAACCAACCATAGACGAATTATCTGAATATAGTGGAATTGCTAAGGACGATATACTTATTGCAATGGAATCATTAAATAGTCTTCAGTATCTTTATGATACCATTCATCAAGAGGATGGTGCACCAGTTTTATTAATTGACAAGATAAGTGAAAAGCTAGATGATAATGTAGATATTCTTGATCAAATAGCGTTAAAAGAGGCTTTAAGCAGTCTTGATGAAAATTCAAGGAAAATAATTATGCTTAGATACTTTAAGGATAAAACGCAGGTTCAGGTAGCAAAAATGCTTGGAATAAGTCAGGTTCAAGTTTCAAGAATAGAAAAAAGGGTATTAAAAATAATGAGAGAAAAACTTGAATAATTTTTTATAATATAGTGGTATAATAAGTAGAAAAAAAGGCTGTCGCACGAAAAATAGTGTGATAGCTTTTTTGTTTAAATAGCAAAAAGTACTTGTGATAGAAAACAAAAAGGCAAGCTTAATGCTTGCCATAGTTATTACCATTCTCCAGGATATGCAATAATATATGCAGTAACCATTTGTCGTCCAAAGCTTAAACAATCTGATTCAGAATTCATAAATAAATCTATTTTATTTCCCTTTATAGCAGAACCTGTATCGCAGGCAATGGCATAACCATAACCATCAATATAAAGCTTAGAACCAAGAGGTATTACATTAGGATCTACAGCTACAGAACTTATACCATTTGGAACTCTAACAGGAGTTAATCCCATGGCTGTTATTGTATGAGCAGTATAGGCAGTTGCTTCTAAAGATAATGTTTTCTTTGCCATAGATGTATTAAATGCTGCTATAGTATCACTATCACCTCTAGAAACTTGTGAAGAGCTAGAAGAAGCGCCAAGTGTTTTAAGTTTTTCCTTTGCTGTTTTAATTGCATCATTTGTTTTATTAACTACAGATTGCACAGATAATTGAGGAAGCAATCCTTCAAGAGTTGAAACTGCCATTTGTAAATCACTTGAGCTATTTGAAGTATTAGCAACATTTATTTGGTTTTTTACTAAGTTATTTTCATTTTCTTCAATGGATATTGAGATTTTTACAAGTTCTTCAGAAAGCTTTACCTTTTTTTGTGATAATTCATCTTTCTTAGAGTTAATACTATCTAAGTTTGATTGCATTTCAGAATGTAAAGATTCTAAATTTGCTTTTTCATCTTCAATTTCTTTTTTAGAAGCTTCTACAGTAGAAACTTTATTCTTTGTATCATTAATTAATTTATTGTCTAATTTAACAATAGTTTTTGCTGAATTAATTCTTCTTAATAAATCACTTAATGATTCTGATTTTGCAAGAAATTCAATTAAATCAGAAGAAGAGGTTGTACCACTTTTATACATTTCTCTTAGTCTGTTATCAAGTAAGTTTTGATTACTGTTAATATCATCATTAAGTTCTTCAATTTGTTTTTCAGTATTTTTTATGTTATCTTCAGTATCTTGAATTTTATTTTCATTATCTGAAATTTTTGCATTTATTGTTTCTATTTCTGTTGTAATTTTTGAAATTTCATCGTCTAAATTTTTTAGTTCTGATGATATTTCAGTATATTTTGTTTTACTATCTGATAATTCATCAGCATGTACATTTAATGGAGCTAGAGACATCAAAACAGTAGAGCATAATAAACCAATTATAATTTTTTTTCTCATTTTAACCGCCTTTTATATTCTTTTATTTGTAGTGATGTTTTAAACTACTATTATATAATAACATAAATAGGGTGATAATTAAAGTTAACGTTTACAATAAATTCATATTTTTGTAATTAAAAATAACATATTGTATAGTCTGTAAAAATGAAGTATAGTAGTCATGAAAATAATAAAGGAGTGATTGTTATTAGTAGTTTAGGTAATAGAACAAAAGGTGTTATATATATTATTATGTCAGCATTTGGATTTGCTATGATGTCAGCGTTTGTAAAGCTTGCTGGTGATTTGCCATCATTTCAAAAAAGTTTCTTTAGAAATATTGTGGCTGTTTTGGTGGCGCTTATTACAATAATAAGATATAGAGGAAAGTTATTTGGAAGTCTTGAAAATCAAAAAATATTACTTCTTAGAAGTACATTTGGAACATTAGGAATACTTTTTAATTATTATGCTATTGATAGGCTTGTTTTATCAGATGCTAACATGTTAAATAAGCTAAGTCCTTTCTTTGTAATTATTTTTTCAGCTTTATTTTTAAGTGAAAAAATTAACTTTAAGCAGACTATATCAATTATTATTGCATTTGTAGGAGCAATTTTTATTATAAGACCTTCAATGAATTTTGAAGTTTTTCCAGCTTTAGTTGGACTTTTAGGGGCAATATCAGCAGCTGCTGCTTATACATGTGTAAGAGCAATAGGAAATAAAGAACAGCCTTATACAATTGTGTTTTATTTTTCTTTTTTCTCATCAGTAGTATTATTACCATTTGTAATTATATACTATGTGCCAATGAGTTTTATACAACTTGTATATCTTTTGCTTGCAGGTGTATTTGCAAGTATTGGTCAATTTGGAGTAACTCTTGCTTATAGATATGCACCAGCAAAGGAAATTTCTATATTTGATTACACTAATATTCTTTTTTCAGCATTAATAAGTATATTTGTATTTGGAACATTTCCAGATGGATTTAGTTTTATTGGATATATTATAATATTTGCTGCAGCATTATACATGTTTATTTATAATAAAAAGCTTGATAATAAAGATAATTGTTGATTTTAAAATATAAAATACTTAAAAATTCAGATAAAAAGGATATTGAAAAATATAAGTAAAAATAAAAGGGCTGTCACATTAAAAAATAGTGCGACAAGCCCTTTTATTTTTATTGACCTGTAACAGCCTTTTCTATTTTTTTAATATGATTATCTAAATGGTATGGGTTAACGTGAACCATACAATGCTTAATTGTTTCATCTTCTTCAATAAGATTGTGGACATTTTGTGCTATTTTATGACCAGCTTCAACTGTAATAGTAGCATCTACTGCTATTTCTACATCAACAAAAAGTTTACTTGCATATTGTCTTGTTTTTAATGAATCAATATGTATAACACCATCAACTGAAAGAATTTTATTTGTAATGTCATTTACTTTTTCAGGTGAAGCAGATTCATCAATAAGTTGAGCTATACTTTGTTTTAAAATATCAAGGGCTACTTTTATAATAAGTACACATATAATTAAAGCTACTAATGGATCTAAAAAAGAATAGCCAGCTCTAGCACCAATAATTCCTATTAATGCACCAATTGAAGAGAGAGAATCTGAACGATGATGCCATGCATCTGCTTTTAATGATGCACTGTTAATTTCTTTTGCATATTTCATAGTATAATGATACATCCATTCTTTAGATATTATAGATATTATTGCTGCAAATATTGCTAAAGCTCCAGGTGTAGAATAAGTTCCTTTTAGTATGTTTTCTATTCCAGAATAGCCAATTCCAATTGCAACCAAAAACAACATTATAGAAAGGAATAATGATGATAAACTTTCAATTCTTTCATGACCATAAGGGTGTTCCGTATCTGCAGCTTTATGTGAAAGCTTTAAACCTATAATAACACCTATAGTGCTTATAACATCAGAAAAAGAATGAATTCCATCAGCCATAATTGCTGAACTTTGAGCAACAACACCTATTACAATTTTAATAATTGAAAGAAACATATTACCTATTATTGTATTTTTGCTTACTTTAAGCCCTATATCAAGTTTTTTATCCCCCATAAAAACATCTCCTTTTAATTTTTTTAAATTATCAATTGAAATTGGCAAAAACATTTAATAATGTATGTATTTATATTGAATTATAATACTTTCGATAATATAAATCAACATAAAAATATTAATATCTTCTATCAATTGAGAATGAAAAAACTGTTAATTGTATTAAGTTTTAGTTTGGATTCTATTAATTGCTTAATTAAGTTTTTTATTCTTTATCACTTTAAATTCGGTTAATTAATAATTAAGGATTAAGTCAGCCTTGGCCGATAAGCTCGGCTTAATTATTAATTCTTAATTTTTTTTGATTTGTTAATTTGTTTTGTAATAGTAGAAACAAATATGACTCCAAGAGCAATGCTTCCAGCACTAGCAATAGTATTAAGACCAAGTTCTACAGAAGTGGCAATATTACCCTGAATAGCTTCATACATTGTATAGTACATGCCCGCTCCTGGAACCAATGGAATGATAGATGAGATTACTATTGTTGTAACAGGTGTTTTTAAGTATCGTGCAAGAATTTCTGAGTATATGCTACAGCTTATGGAAGCTATAAAAAGTGATATTATAGTAGAATTAGTATATTTGAGGCATATAAGGTAGAAAAACCACGAAATTCCTCCACCTATAGATGCATAAAAAAGTTTCTTGCCTCTTATATTAAAAAGTATGCCAAAACCTATACAACCTATTATAGTTAAAAAACTTTGAAGTATTATCGTCATAAAATACTGCCTCCTAAGGTATTAACGTAAAATCCAATTACAGTACCTGTTCCTGCTGCAATTGATAAAGCTATAAGTATTGCCTCACTTCCTCGTGTAAGACCAGATAAATAATCACCAGCAATAGTATCACGTATAGCATTTGTTATAGCAAGCCCTGGAACTAAGAGCATTATTGCACCAATTATAGTTTTATCAATGTGAAGAGGAATATGTATAATGTAAAAGAGGATTGCTATAATACTAGCTACTGCAGCACAAGTATAGTTAATGAAAAAATTATTTATATTAATTTTTGTGAAATAATTGCTTATGCATTTTATTATAAATCCTATAAAAGCTGCACAAAACAAATCATATATATCTCCACCTAATATATATGAAAATATTCCGCTTATAATTGCGGCAAAAATAAGTACTAATTTATTGTTGTAGCTTTTTTCATTTTCAATATTAATAAGTTTTTCTTGTAAAATATCTAAATCTAGTGTCTTTTTTTGAATTTGTCTTGAAAGAGCATTTATTTTATGAATTTTATCAAGGTTCAAATTCATATAGGTAATTCTTTTTAAAAGGGATAAAGTCTTAGTCCCATCTGATATGGATACTATAATTCCAGTAGGTGTAACAAAACTGTCAGCAGTTTTTACTCCATAGCTTAAACATATTCTACATATTGTATCTTCTACCCTATATGTTTCTGCACCACTTTCTAAGAGTATTTTACCAGCAAGAGTAGCAACTTCAAGTAATTTGTTAAATTCCACCATAAAAAAGCCTCCTACAATATATTTAATTAATTATAACATAACAAAAAGACACAAAATACTTTAATAATTTCATATTTCAAAAAAAGAAGTTGATTAAAAAATAAAATAAAAGTATAATTTATACAAATAGAATTTTGAGGTGATATAAATAATGGATTTTAACAATATTCAAAAGCAAGATGAAGAAATATACGGATTAATTCAAAAAGAATTAAAAAGACAACAAAAAGGAATTGAATTAATTGCATCTGAAAATATAGCAAGTGAAGCAGTAATGGAAGCTATGGGTTCATATCTTACTAATAAATATGCAGAAGGATATCCAGGTAAAAGATATTATGGGGGCTGTTATGTAGTTGATGAAGTTGAAGAAATAGCAAGAGAAAGAGCTAAAAAGTTATTTGGAGCAGAACATGCAAATGTTCAACCACATTCAGGTTCACAAGCTAATATGGGCGTTTATTTAGCTGTTTTAAATGAAGGTGATACAGTACTTGGAATGGATTTAAGTAATGGTGGTCACTTAACACATGGGGCAAAGGTTAATTTTTCAGGAAGATTATATAACTTTGTTTCTTATGGATTAAATAAAGAAACAGAAACTATAGATTATGAAAATGTAAGAGCATTAGCTAAAGAGCATAAACCAAAGCTTATAGTTGCTGGTGCTAGTGCATATCCAAGAATAATAGATTTTAAGAAGTTTAGAGAAATAGCTGATGAAGTTGGAGCTATGCTTATGGTTGATATGGCTCATATAGCAGGATTAGTAGCTGCAGGACTTCATCCATCTCCAGTACCATATGCAGATTTTGTTACATCTACTACTCATAAAACATTAAGAGGTCCAAGAGGTGGACTTATACTTTGCAAAGAAAAATATGCAAAGGCAATAGATAAAACAATATTCCCAGGAATTCAAGGTGGTCCTCTAATGCATATTATTGCTGCAAAGGCTGTATGCTTTAAAGAAGCTTTAGATCCAAAATTTAAAGAATATATGCAAAATGTAGTTAATAATTGTAAAGTTCTTGGTGATGAACTTGTTAAAAGAGGATTTAAGCTAGTTTCAAATGGTACAGATAATCATTTGATTTTAGTTGATTTAAATAATAAAAATATAACAGGAAAAGAAGCTGAAAATCTTTTAGATTCAATAGGAATTACATTAAATAAAAATACTGTTCCAAATGAAACTAGAAGCCCATTTGTTACATCAGGTGTAAGAATAGGAACTGCAGCTGTTACAACAAGAGGATTTATGACAGAAGATATGAAAGAAGTAGCAGAAATTGTTGATGAAGCTGTAAAAAATAAAGATAAGGATTTAACATACTTAAAAGAAAGAGTTGAAGCCTTATGTGACAAACATCCTTTATATAACTAATAAACATAAGATAAATTATTTAAATAAAGTTTTTGTAAGATGAAGTGAAATTTTATCTTACAAAAACTTATATTTATTTATATGATATAAAATTTATTAAAATAAGAGGAGTTAAAATGAAATTGTTAAAAAAAGCATTAAGTAAATTTGTTACGTATTTTAAGTCTGTCTTTGAAATTGATACCTTAATATATATAGTACTTAGTATAGCGCTTCCATGGTCAATAATTGAAATTGCAAATATTTATCCAGGTGATAAAGTTACTATGGTATTTATGCTTGTAGTAATAGCTATGTATTTTATATCAATAATATTAATATGTCCAATACTGGAAACAAATAGACAACTTAGAAATATATTGAAAGAAACAAAAAAATGTAAGTCTTTTAAAGAATTATCAAATCTTATAAAGCAAAAGAAAAATTATAAAATTAGAAATATTTATGTTGAGTTTGAGAAAAATATAAAAATAAAAGCAAGTAGTAGCGGCAAAGAAATTGCATATGCAGAAGTGGATTCATCTTATTATTTAGATGAGGATAATATAATTTATAATGATTTAAAAACAAAAACTATAGATCAAATAAGTCAGAGTCTTACTGGGGTAGGTATATTTGGTACATTTCTTGGAATAGTAAGAGGTGTAAGTAGCCTTGATGTAACAAGTAATGATGCCATGAGAAATGGTATAGCAACTCTTTTAAGTGGTGTAAAGGTGTCATTTAATTCAAGTCTTTATGGTATACTAGCATCTGTAATATTAATACTTATGTATAAGGTTCTTTTAGATATGACTAGTAGCAAAATTAATATGTTAAATAATGAAATAAACAAATTTGTTCAACCAGATTTAGAGGATTTAGAAGATAATGAATTAAATGAGCAAATAGCTTCATTAAGTAATCAAATTAAGGAATTAAAATCATTAATGGAAAATAAAAAAATGAAGGTAGAAGAACTATGAAGAAATTTTTAAAAAAGAAATCTAATAAGGGAGAAGCTACATCTTATTGGATATCCTTTAGTGATCTTATGTCTGGTACTTTAATAGTTTTTATTCTTCTTTTTATATTTAAGCTTCTTGATTATCAGCAGACTATGGCTGAAAAGGAACAACTAATAAGACAAAGTATGGCAGAAAAGCAACAAATAATTGAACAAATGACAGATACAAGGGAAGAAATAGTTGAAAATCTTCAACAGGAATTTCAACAACAAAGTATGGATATTGAAGTAGATTCCAAAACAGGTGCTATAACATTATCAGAAGCTATACTTTTTGATTTTGGTAAAAGTGATTTGAAAAGTGATGGAAAAGCAGTTCTTCAAAAATTTATGCCAATATATGTAGAAACCTTACTTAAAGACGAAAAGACAAAAGATAATATTTCGCAAATAATTATTGAGGGACATACAGATGATGAAAGTGGTTCTGATTCTGATGCTTCATATATTTATAATTTAAAATTAAGTCAGGACAGGGCATATAGTGTATCGGAATATGTGCTTGGAAATGAAATGCAGTATAAATTTAAACCTGAGTTGAAAAAATTAATAACTGCAAATGGAAGAAGTTATTCAGCACCTATACAAAATGCAGATGGAACAATAAATCATGAAAGAAGTAGAAGAGTTGAAATAAAATTTAGACTTAAAGAAGAAGAAGCTCTTCAAAAAATTCAAGATGAACTTGATAAAAGTCAAAAGGAATTAAATTAATGCAGAAGGCAAAGCCTTCTGCATTTTTTAAATAAATCCCCCATCTACTCTTAAGATATCACCAGTTATGTAGCTTGCATCACTGCTACATAAAAATACAGCTGCCTTAGCAATTTCTGAAGTATTTCCAAAACGAGAAAGAGGTATTTCTTCTGCTAATTCAGCTTTTTCTTCTTTTGAAAAACAGTTATTCATGGTAGTATCAATTACACCAGGAGCTATTGCATTAACTCTTATATTTGATGGGGCAAGTTCCTTAGATAATGCTTTTGTAAAAAGATTTATGCCACCTTTAGTAGTAGAATATAATACTTCCATGGAGGCTCCTACTTGTCCCCACATAGAAGAAATGTTTAAAATAGCTCCACCTTTATTATAAAGGTGTGGCACTACATGTTTTGTTAGGTAAATTGCACCTAAAAGGTTAGTTCCTATAATTGAATCTATATCTTCTTTAGAAGAATCTGAAAAAATGTTAACAATGCTTTTACCGGCATTATTGACAAGGATATCTATTTTGCCAAAATGTGAAATTGTTTCCGTTACTATTTCAAGGGTGTTGTTAAAATCTGAAATATCTTTTTTTAAAATTAAATAGGAAGCACCTATTTTTTTTATTTCATTTACTGTTTCGTTTATTCCATTATCATCTTTTGAATAAACCAGAGAAATTAGTGCACCTTCTTTAGCAAATTCAGTAGCAATAGATCTTCCTATTCCTCTAGATGCACCAGTAATAATTGCCACTTTACCAAGTAATTTATTCATTTTTACCTCACTATATTTAAATTTTATTCTTCCTCAGCAACCTCTTGCTTTGGCATCCAAAATGTAAATTCAACACCATTATTATTTTGTAGATTAAATGGAAAATTATGAAGATCCAATAGTTTTTTAACTACACAAAGACCAAGTCCAGTACTGTTTTTTGATCGTTCTCTAGATTTATCCATTCTATAAAATTTGTTAAATAATTTTGGTATTTCTTCTGGATCTATGTAAGCACCTTCATTTATAATTGAAAATTTAAAAACAGAATTATTTTCTTCAGAAAGTGATATGTTAATGTTATTGTTTTTGGGAGTATATTTTAATGCATTTGTAATTAAATTTGTTAATACTTGTTCAAGTTGAAATCTATCAGCAAGAATATATGAGTACTCTGTTGTAAAATTAACATTTATAGTCAAATTCTTTTCTGCTGCATCTAAAGAATGTTTTTTTACTACTTTATTTATTAACCTATTTACATTAAAAATTTCAAGCTTTGGTTTTTGTGTACCAGATTCAAGTTTAGAAAGTTCAAGCATATTACATACTAGAACGCCCATTTTTTTGGCTTCATCAATTATTGTTTCAAGATATAAAAGTACATCTTGATCAGAAACTATACCATCTTTTATTCCTTCTGCATAACCTTCAATAATTCCAATAGGTGTTTTTAACTCATGACTTACAGAATCTACAAAATCTTTTCTCATTATTTCAAGCTTTCTTTCATTTTCAATATCTATTTCAAGCTGTTTATTTTTTCTTTGAAGATCTTTTAATGCATCATCAAGAGTAGATGATAAAAAATTAAGGGTTTTTGCAAGGTTTCCAATTTCATCATCTCTTTCAATTTTACATTTTTCTGAAAAATCCATTTTAGACATCTTTTTTGCTACTTTATCAATATTTATAAGAGGTTTAGAAATTAAATTAGAATATATTGAAGAAAGTAAAATAGATATAAAAATAAATCCAATAAAAATATATATATAAAATTCACTTATTACACTTGTAGCTTCTGTAATAGGTTGTATTGATGATATTGCAACTACGATTGAATCATTTGCTGTATTAATTGAAATAGGACTTACAACACCTATTATTTTTGTGTTAGTTTCACTTTTATAAAAAATTTCACTTTGAGTATTTCCTGAATCTACAATAGAATGAAGCACATCTTCATTATTGAAAATGGTACTGAAAAATGAATTTAATAATTTACTATCATCATTAATATCTCTGTTGTATTTATTTGGAAAATATAGTAATTCGCCATTAGTTGAATATATTGCAATTTTTGAATTAGTTTTATTTTCTAAAGAAATTAGTACATTGTTAACACTATTTTGATCATATAATTGATATGAATATAAACTTTTAAATTTATTTATTTCATCTATTAGATTCTGTTTCTTTCTATTTTCATAGAAAGGTTCGAAAAGAAATATTTGAAATATTAATGTAAAGCTAATAAGTGCAAGAAGTATACCAAGGGTTATTACAAAAAGCCTTTTTGATAAACTATGCTTCATTACTATTTAACCTCAAATTTATATCCACTGCCTCGAACAGTTACAATATAACTTGCTTTATCTCCAAGTTTTTCACGTAATCTTTTTATGTTAGTATCAACTGTTCTTATATCACCAAAATAATCAAGTCCCCATACATTATCTAAAATGTGATCACGAGATAGTGCAATACCTGAATTGTCTATTAAATATATTAAAAGTTCATATTCTTTTGGAGGAAGATTAAGTGATTCTCCATTTACTTTTACTTCCCTTGATAATTTATTTATAACAAGCCCATTAAAATCTTGTGTACTTGAATCTACATCTTGTCTTGTTCTTTTTAAAAGTGCTTTTGTTTTTGCAATTAAAACCTTTGGACTAAAAGGTTTTGTCATATAATCATCAGCACCATATTCATACCCTTGAAGCTTATCTTCTTCTTGAGATTTAGCTGTAAGCATTATTACTGGTACAGTTGATACTTCTCGTATTTTTTTTAAAGTGGTAAGCCCATCCATAACAGGCATCATAATATCTAGTATTATAAGGTCAACATTATTGTTTTTGAAAATTTCTAGCGCCTTAAGTCCATTTTCTGCTTCATATACTGTGTATTTTTCTCGAGTTAAGTAATCTCGCATTAAAAATCTAATTCGTATTTCATCTTCAACTATTAGTACTGATTTGCCCAAAAATAAGACCTCCTTATTTAATGTGTAAGTATTTTATACTATTATACCATTATAAATTATATATTTTAAGAAAGAATGTTTGTTTTTAATGTTAAAATTTTATATATTCATTTATAATATAATTATTATAAATT
>JAAYQS010000034.1 GCA_012519155.1 Clostridiales bacterium | reverse complement strand
TCAACAAAGAGGTGTGAGACAAAAAAATTTAAACTTAACTATGATAAAAGATTTAAAAATAATTATGCCACCAATAGAACTTCAAAATCAATTTGCAGACTTCGTTAAACAAGTCGACAAATTGAAACAATTTAAATAATTTTAAGTTTATTTATATGATTATTTTTATAAAAATTGTTTTTGTGAAGTGTTTATATGAAAAAATCACAAGAAAATATAGATATTATTGGAAAATGCAATTTGTGTTTTTTAACTAAATATAACAAAAAAACCATCACATAACTATGTGACAGCTTTTTGTTATATTATATTTTTAATAATCATTTTCATACAATATTAAATTAATAACTTTTTTTAGCTTTAAAGCTTTTTACATATTCATTAATATCTTTTTCTTTAATTGTTACTGCAAGTATTTCTAGTCCTAATAAAAATATATGAAATTTAAATTTTTCAATAGGTTGAAAAAGTAGTGCTAAAGATAAAATAATTTTTAATGCAGCAAATACTGATAATAATAAATATTTTTCTTTTTTACTTCTTTTTATAAGAATATTTTCTATTTCTTCATTAACTTCTTGTAATCCTAAAAGTCCCCAAGTTATTCCCATTAAAGGAATAGTTGTTTCCTGACCCATTATAAAACAAATACCCATTATAAATAAAATTAAAGAAGATGCTTTATTTTTATATGTAACTAAATAACGTTTTTCTTTAATAACAAATATAGTATCTGTAATACTTGTAAGAACCATAATACTTCCGAGTATTGTTGGAAGCCATTTTGCTATTACCCCTGGCATAATAAGACATAAAATTCCTACAATAGGGAGTAATAAACAGTAATATTTTTCTATATTATTCATTAATATCTCCTTATTTTTATATTAAACATATATAAACTTTAATTTACATCTAAATTATATTATTTTCAAATTGTTATATCAAGTTTTACATTACAAATTTAGTAAGATTATTCTTTATATAAATCTGTTTTCTTAAAAAATTTTATTTTAATATAAAAAAGGTATTTATATAATTATTATCGAATAATAACAATTAAGATAGGAGGAAGAATACTTGGGCAATTTCGATTTTTTAAAAGATAAAGAAATATTTAAAAGCTTTGCAAGTAGTTGTATAGAAGCTGAAAAAAGTATAGTAGTAAGTCCTGCCACAACAGCTATTTTAAGTAGAAGAGCACTAGAGCTTGCTGTTAAGTGGATTTATAGCTTTGATAATGATTTAGTAATGCCTTATAGGGACAATTTATCAAGTTTAATATATAATAATTCTTTTTGTGAACTTATAGATAATAAATTATTAAAGCCTATAAAATATATAATAAATCTTGGTAATGTAGCAGTACATACCAATTCTAATGTAAAAAGGGAGGAAGCTGTACTAGCACTTCATAATTTGCACATGTTTGTATCATGGATTGATTATTGTTATGCTGAGAAGTTTACAGCTAAGGAATTTAATGAAGACTTATTATTAGATGGTGAAGAAAAAAGAACTAGACCAGAAGAACTTCAGGATTTATATGAAAAATTAAGTTCTAAAGATAAAAAGATAGAAGAAATTAGAAAGCAAAATGAAGATTTAAGAAAAGAACTTACTGCTAAAAGAAAAGAAAGCAAGAAAGATTATGATTTCAATATTGATGAAATTAGTGAATATGAAACTAGAAAAAGATACATTGACGTTGAACTTAAACTTGCAGGCTGGGAGTTTGAAAAAAATATAGTTGAAGAAGAACCTTTAAAAGGTATGCCAAACAATACTGGAGAAGGATTTGCTGATTATGTTCTATATGGCAAGAATGGTAAGCCACTTGCTGTTGTTGAAGCAAAGAGAAGTAGTAAAGACCCTAAAATAGGTAGTCAGCAGGCAAAACTTTATGCTGATTGTTTAGAAAAGAAACATGGACAAAGGCCTGTAATTTTCTTTACAAATGGATTTGAAACTTATATATGGGATGATTATAACAATTGTTCTGAAAGAAGAGTATATGGTTTTAGAACACAAGATGAATTGCAGTTAATGGTAGATAGAAGAAGTAGTAGAAAACCACTTAATAATATCATGATAAAAGACAGTATATCTAATAGATATTATCAAAAGGAAGCAATAACAAAGGTTTGCGAAGATTTACAGCAGAGACAGAGAAAATTCCTTCTTGTTATGGCAACAGGAACTGGAAAGACTAGAACTGCTATATCTCTTGTAGATGTACTAGCAAGACATAATTGGATAAAGAACGTTTTATTTTTAGCTGATAGAAAAGCACTTGTTAAACAGGCAAAGAATAATTTTTCAAGATTACTTCCTGATTTATCTTTATGTAATCTTTTAGATAATAGAGATAACCCAGAAGAATCAAGAATGATATTTTCAACTTATCCCACTATGATGAATGCTATAGATGATACAAAATCAAAGGATGGAAAGAAGCTATTTACACCAGGGCACTTTGATTTAATTATAATAGATGAATCACATAGAAGTATTTATAAAAAGTATAAAGCAATTTTTGATTATTTTGATGCGTATCTTCTAGGACTTACAGCAACTCCTAAAGATGAAGTAGACAAGAATACTTATTCTATATTTAATCTTGAAAGTGGTGTACCTACTTATGCTTATGAATTAGAAAAAGCAGTAGAGGATGGATATCTAGTTGATTATAGAAGCTTGGAGCGTACATCAAAACTTATGCAGGATGGAATTAAATATGATGATTTATCTGATGAAGATAAAGAGCAATTTGAGGATACTTTTGATGATGATGAGAATATAGATGATGAAATATCAAGTTCAGCAATTAATGAATGGCTTTTTAATGAAAAAACTATTGATTTAGTGTTAAATGATTTAATGGATAACGGCTTAAGAATAAAAGGAAATGAAGAACTAGGTAAGACTATAATTTTTGCTAAAAGTAATAGACATGCAAAGGTGATTGTTGATAGGTTTAATAAACTTTATCCAGAGCTTGGGGCTGATTACTGTAAGGAAATTGATTATAGTATTAATTATGTTGATAGCTTAATTGATGATTTTTCAGACCCAGATAAGAAACCACAGATTGCTGTATCTGTTGATATGCTCGATACAGGAATTGATATTCCAGAAATATTAAACCTTGTATTCTTTAAAAAGGTACGTGCTAAATCAAAGTTTTGGCAGATGATAGGAAGAGGTACAAGACTTTGCCCTGACCTTTTATCAGTAGGAGAAGATAAAAAACAGTTTTTAGTATTTGATTTCTGTAATAACTTTGAATTCTTTAGAGTTAATCCAAAAGGATTTGAAGGTGGAGTGCCTCAAAGTCTATCAGAAAGAATTTTCAATTTAAAGCTTGATTTAGTAAAGGAATTACAAGATATTAAATATTCAGATAATGAATATGTTGAATATAGACAGGCTTTATTAGATAATCTTATTTTAAGTGTGAATTCGTTAAATGAAGATAACTTTAAGGTAAGAATGGAATTAAATTATGTTCATAAATATAAGAATGAAAGTTCTTGGCAAGGATTAGGAGCTGTAAGTAGCAATGAGATAAAAACATATATATCACCACTTATAACTCCTATAACTGACGATGAATTTGCAAAAAGATTTGATGTAACTATGTATACAATACAGCTTGCAAAACTTCAAGGAACAAATGCTAATAAACCTATAAAAAGTGTAGTACAAACAGCAGAAGAGTTATCAAAACTTGGTACAATTCCACAGATTCAAGAACAGAAATATATTATTGAAAAAGTTAAAACAGAAGAGTTCTGGGAAAGTGCTGATATATTTGATTTAGATGAAGTAAGAGAATCTTTACGTGAACTATTAAAATATTTACAAAAAGAAACACAGAAAATATATACAACTAATTTTGATGATATGATTATTAAAGAAGAATCAAATGGTGCAATGTATAATACAAATGACCTTAAAAACTATAGAAAAAAGGTTGAATATTATTTAAAAGAACACCAAAACCAAATAGCTATACATAAATTACGAAATAATAAAGAGCTTACTAAGCAAGATTTGAAATCATTGGAAGAAATAATGTGGCATGAACTTGGTACAAAAGCAGATTATGAAAAAGAGTTTAAAGAAATGCCATTAACTAAACTTGTAAGAAAGATTGTTGGATTAGATAGAAATGTTGCCAATGAGATTTTTTCAGAATTCTTAAATGATAAATCTTTAAATACAAAGCAGATTCATTTTGTAGAACTAATCATTGATTATGTAGTTAAGAATGGATTTATTGAAGATAAAAAGATATTACAACAAGAGCCATTTAGAAATGTGGGAAGCATTGTTGAATTATTTAAAAATAATATGAATTGTGCAAGAAATATTATGAGTAAAGTTGATAGTATTACTGAAAAACTGAATAGTGTAATTTAAATTGAAAAGCAGGTAATAACATACCTGCTTTAATTTATGTACATAAAATAACAACTTATAATAAAATATAAAATGTTATGACAACTTATAATAATAAATAAAATAATATTTTATATTATTTTAGTATAATTTTCGAAGGAATAATTATCTTTATGAAAGTAGGCAGGTTAGATTTTTATTAATCTAATCTGTTTATTTTTTATACATTTAAATATAGGAAAGAAGATAAACAATATGTTGTTTATCTAAAACACACAGCCTTTTTAATGTATGATATTATATTTTTACTGAATGTTACACAATGTCATTTAGTAACATAAGAAATGGCTTGTTTAGGCCATTTAGAAATTTTCTGAAATAAATTTTATTTTGAATGTTACATAATATACTGAATAATAAAATTGTGTAACATATGGAGGTGAGTGATATAAAAACAGTTTATCCCCTGAAAGATAAAAAGCAGATTGAAGCAATGAAGAACTTTTTAAAAGGAAAAAATACTAGAGATTATCTTATGTGTTGGTGTCAATATAAATTCCCCGAAAAAGGGAAAGAAAATTCCCCACCTTTGGGTATAATTAATTCAAGATTATTTTTTTATAATCCATTTAATTTTTCTTGTCGTTGTTTCATTCTATAAC
>JAAYQS010000233.1 GCA_012519155.1 Clostridiales bacterium | reverse complement strand
TTTTATCATTTTCATTCATATTAAAAGAAATTTCTATTGGATTATTACTATTGATATTTGAATATATTTTTTTATTGTCTACTTCTATAGAATTTATATCAAGAATACTATTTATATCATAATATTCTTCAGCTGATTCAACACCATTTGAATCTACAAATCTTGCATATAACCTACAATTCTTATCAACTACAATTTGTTTATTTATTTCATCTATATCTTTTTCATTATAATCTTTATAGTCTCTCCAATCTTCATCATTACATTTCCATTGAAGCTTAATATTGTCATTTTCAATATTACTTGGGCAAATTAAATTAAAAGTAACCTTGCCTAAGTAATATCCATTAACAGGTTGTTCATTGCATTTTATTATTTTATCATTAAATAAAACAATTTCTATTGGTGTTAATTGTATATTTAAATTTTCCACATCATAATTTGTTAAATTTTCATATTTACTTAAATCTGTTTTTTCATTAACAATTGCAGCATAAATTTCTTTTGTCTTTCTCGACTTTAAATCAATATCAATATCAACATCTTTAGAATTTTCATTTATACTATAATATTCTAAATTCTTACCATTTCTTTGCAATTCATAATTATTGTTACTCTTTTCATAAATTAAAAGTATACTTCCAGATTTACCATTATCAATGGCAATTTTAGCTTTAGTATTATCATTAGTATATACTATATTATTTTTTATTGACACAGCACTTGTAGAAGTTGGATTTACTATCAAAAATATAATAGTCAAAATACAAGTCAATACTCCTAAAAAATATAGTAAATAAATTTTTTTGTTTTTTAACATTCTTTATCCCCCATAAAAATTTTATTTATCTTTAATATCCAATAATTGAGTATTATCCTCAATATTTAACAATTGTGTACTATCTTCAGCATCTAATAATGTAGTAGCATAATTTTCAGCTATGGAAATTATACTTGTTGCCTCTTGATTAATGCTATTACTTACTTTGATTATATCAGTTTCTTCTTTTAAAACATTTTTTCTCACAACACTCTTTTTTATTTTTTTATTTGTTTTATTTGATTTTTGTATCTTAAAATAGTATCTAAAAGCTTCCTTTATGTTCCCCTTAAAAAAATAAATAATACTAGTAATGAAAAAAAACACAGTAAATACCATACCACTATAAAACATTAATTCATTCACTTAAAATCACTTTCCTTTAATCCAAGCATTTCTATACTTTCTCTTACTGCATTAAATTGTAATAGTTCAGCCTTAGATAGTCCACTATTTGTATTTTTCATTTGTATTAATTTTTTATATTCATTTTTTATATTATTATAGTCACTAGTACTACCTTCTGGTTTTATTTTTTCCATATCTATATAAACTTGAATAAGATTTATTTCTGCCACAAATGAATTACTATTTTTAGTCAAAACCTCGTTAAATATTTGTGCACTTTTATTAACATATTCTATAATTTCACTATTTATATTGCTTTTTTCTTCTAATGACATATATGTTTCTACAATTTCTTTATATGCACCACCTTTCTTTATTTGTAAATTTTCAGGCATGTTATCATTAAAAAGTTCTAAATATCCAAACCATCTTATTGATTCTTTTAATTTGTTTCTTTTACTTTCTATATTATTATCACTTACTCCATAACTATATAAACTTGAGGCCATCAATCTATATAAAGGAATTGTATCTGTAAACTTTATCTCATCTTGTCTAAGAGTATCATCTAATATATCCCTTGATTTTTCTC
>JAAYQS010000232.1 GCA_012519155.1 Clostridiales bacterium | reverse complement strand
TTAAAACCTTCTCTTTCTTCATTTAAAACTTGTTCTTGTAAACTATTCATTGCAATAATTCCTCCTAAAATAAATCTCTAATAGTCTTACCACTCTTAATGTCAAAAATTTCTCCATTGTCTATATCCTCATTTGGTGCTAAAATTGAGTTGTAATTATTGATTTGGTTACTGTTACTTTGGTCGGCGCGGTAACCTTTTATTTTTTCTACACTTTCTCGAATTACATCTTTCCAAGGTCTGCGACTTTGAATTTCAACTTGATTACATATAAATCCAAGTTGTATCCTTTCAACACTTGTCATTCTTTCCTCCTAATTAACTAGATAAATAAATCCACCCATGCTACATACCATTAGCAATGCATACATAAAGAAATATTTATCGTTATTATCTTCCCAAGCTTCCTGAACTGATCCTGCACTTAATAAAAAACTTATTGCTAATGCAAGAATGCCCATTATTCTTAATATCTGCATCTTACTTACCCCCATATTGCATTACTATTTAATATCAAGTTTTCTCTTATGTACTTTTTATCTAGTAATTTTCTAAATCTAATAAAAATATTTTTCATTTTTTACCTAACCTCTTTTTTGTTATGTATAGTAGCAATTTAAGGCTGTCCAGCCTATTATCTAAATGTTTTTATTATGCTCTTCCATAAGTACCCGTATTTCATGAAATTTTTCATCTCCAACTTGATTATGAAATATACTCACCATAACTTTTGTCATTTCGCATCTAAGATTATTCATCTCTTCATCTGTTTCTGGATAAAACACATTAACTTTGATTGGATCCTTATTTCTTTTCATATTTAACACCTCACTTTTATGCTATGGATAAATTGTTTATTTGAGCCTGTACATTTTTAATTCATGTAAATCCTTATTCATATTCTTTTCCTGCTAGTTTTATTGGTTTTAATATTTCTCTCAATTGTTCCATTGTCATATTTATATAAGCTCTATTTCTATTAGTCCATTCATCTTCTGTTTCTTCATTTTCTGGTATATATAAATCAATAGATACTACTGTTACATTTCCATCAAAGGTATAAATCTTTGCAAAACCAAATGTTACATAATCGCAAATAAACTCTCCATTCTTTCCCCTAGGAAATACCCCTAAATAAATATCATCACTTAAAAATTCAACTCTCCTAACATCTTCTGTATTTATAACTGTGCCATGTACTTCTATAAATTTACTCATGATTATCTCTCCTTTTATTCTTTTAATAATTTTTCTATTACTGGAACTACTGCATCGTAATATCTAAATGTAGAACCTTGTGCTTTATCGTTATACTCTGTTGCTACCATTTCTCCATATTGTTCTGTTTTTAAGTTATTAGCATTTGCTATTCTTCCTACTCTATTAGCACTAATTCCAAATTTTTTGCCTATTTCTTCAGCTGAATAAGTTTTTCTAGTATTATCTATTAACTTTTTACCAGTTAAAGTTTCAATAGCTTTCTTAAAAAGTAGTTCCTTGACTATTGGATCGTTGCATTGCTTATGCATTCTCATTAAAGAATTTGCTTTTCTAGTTTGAGAATTATTAAG
>JAAYQS010000231.1 GCA_012519155.1 Clostridiales bacterium | reverse complement strand
TGTATAGCAAATTCTTTTGGTTTATAATTTTTACTCAAATATAATCACCCCTAAATATATTATATTACATTTGATTATATTTGAATATATTTTTAATAACTATTAATAATCTCCTTCTTTAATATAATCTTTAAATGATTCTATTGAATTTAAAGATAATTTACCTTCATCAAATTTAAGTATATGAGTTGAATATTTTAAAGCCATGCTTAAGTTATGTTCTACAGAAATAATTGTAGTAGAAAATTTCTTATTAATATCACTTAATAAAGAATATATTTCAACTTGATTTTTATAATCTACACCAGTAGAAGGCTCGTCAAGTATTATAAGATCAGTATTTCCCATTAAAGCTCTTGCTATAAAAACTCTTTGCTGTTGACCACCAGACAAATTACCAATAAGTGAGTTTTTATGATCAAGCATATTAACTTTTTCTAAAGCTGAATTAATTTCTTTGTTTACATCAATATTTAAGGCCTTACAATGACATTTTAATATTTCATATACTGATATAGGAAAGCTGCTATTGAAGCCATCTAATCGTTGAGGTACATAGGAAACATTATTTGTATGTATATTAATAGAGCCAGAAACAGGCTTTAGAAGATTTAAAAGTAATTTTATAAAGGTTGTTTTGCAGCTACCATTTTCACCTACAATTGAAAGATAAATTCCTTTTGGAATTCTTATATTAATATCTTTTAATATCATTGGTGAGTTCTTTTCGTAACTGAAACAAAGGTTTTTAGTTTCAATTAAATAATTTTCTGTCAAAAAAATCAACTCCTAAGATATTCTAACTCTATTATATAACTAAGTGCAAATGATTTGCAATTATATTTTATGACTAATTAGAAATGTCATATGAGTTTTCAATATTCCATGATTCAAAAAAATCTTTTTTTAAATGGCATTCTATTGTAGTTTTCATGTGTGGTTCTTTTTTTCTAAGGCCTTTAGCTTTTACTACAGCTTTATCATTATCTAGAAATACTATTTTAGAATTTTGTACTCTTAGTAAATTGTATGAATTGCAATTATTACAAAGTTCATAATTAATTGCATAGTCTAAGTTTCTGCATTTTAATTTTAAGTATATTGTTTTAGAAGTAAAAACAAGGGCAAATAATAATATTAGGACAGATAATATTTTCAATAAATTATTTTTTATTTTCAAGATAACCTCCAAAAAAATTGCTCTAATTAATATTACCATAATTTTACATAAAATAATTTAAATAAATGTGAAGAATATATTAAAATTTTACTTGGAATATTTGTTATTTTTAAATATAATTTTTGTTAATATGATATTTTATTTGCAAGGAGGCTTTTTTATGGAATTTAATAAAAAGAATATAAAAATAATTATATGTATATTATTTGGTGGAATTTTATTTTATGAAATTTTAGAAAATATATCTAATATATTTAATATATTCTCAATAATAGCAAGTATAGTTGCGCCTTTTTTAATTGGTGGAATTATTGCATTTATACTAAATGTGCCTATGGTTTTCTTTGAAAGAAAAATAACTGAATGCAAAAAATTAAAAAGAATTGAAAAATTTAAAAGGAGTATATCATTAGCAATAACAATTTTATCAATTTTTGCAGTTATTCTTATAGCTGTTTTTTTAATTATTCCACAAGTGGTAAAGACATTTACAATATTAAAGGATAATATGCCAAGTTATATAAATAATCTTCAAAGATTTCTTAATAATTTAGGAATAGAAGGTACAGAAATTCAAGATTATATAAATAGTATTGATATTGATTGGTATGAAATTCAAAAGAATGTATTAAATTTTATAAAGAATGGTGCAGGGAGCTTTTTTAATTCAACCTTTGGAGTGGTATCTTCAATAATTGGAACAGTAATTAACTTTTTTATTGGATTTATATTTGCAATATATATTTTAATGCAAAAAGAAAAATTAGCACTTCAAATAAAAAAATTCTTTATTCATTTTTTAATAGAAAAATAGTAGAAAGAATTCTAAAAATATGCAAAATGTGTAATGAAACATTTTCTAATTTTCTATCTGGCCAAGTTATAGAAGCAATGATACTTGGAATATTATTTTTTATATCAATGACTATTTTTAGAATGCCTTATGCACTTTTAATAGGAGTACTTATAGCCATTACAGCATTAATTCCTATATTTGGAGCTTTTATAGGATGTATACTTGGTGCATTTTTAATTGTAATGGTTAATCCAATTCAAGCATTATGGTTTATTATATTATTTTTAGTACTTCAACAGATAGAAGGAAATTTTATATACCCTCATGTGGTGGGAAATTCTGTGGGACTTCCATCAATATGGGTATTAGTTGCAGTAACAGTAGGTGGTAGTGTAATGGGAGTACTTGGCATGATTTTGTTTATACCACTTTTTTCAGTTATTTATTCAATTATTCGAGAAATTGTTAATGAAAGGATAAAAGAAAATTCAATCATTGAATAAATATATTATTTTTGTTACAATTATTCTAAATATTTAAAATATGGGGGATTATTGTGGAAATAAAAGTTAATATGAAGAATGATAATCTTATAATTTCATTAATAGGTAGATTAGATACTATGACTTCGCAAAAATTTGAGGAAAAAATTAAAAGTATATCTTTTGATGAAATTAGAAATATAACAATAAATATGAAAGAACTTGAGTATGTTGCTAGTGCTGGTTTGCGTGTTATTTTAATGCTTAACAAGAAGATAATAAAGAATGGTGGAAAACTTAAGATTATAAATGCAAATAATGTTATAAAAGAACTTTTTACTATGGTAGGAATGGATGATTATCTTGAAATAGAACAGGCATAAAATAAATTTTATTTAGTGAGGTATTATATGAGTGAGTTATTATTAAAAAGAAATTCTATTACTATTAACAGAAAATATTCAGAATATTTCCTACCAACTGTACTTACAGCTATGGCTACAAATATATCAATGATAGTTGATGCAATGATAGCTGGAAATATATTAGGAAAAAATGCATTGTCAGCTATAAATCTTTTATCGCCAATATCACAGCTTTACTTTTCACTTACAATTATGTTTGGACTTGGAGCATCAAGTATTATTTCAATTGCAAAGGGTAAAAATGATAATAAACAAGCTAATCGTGTTTTTACTACAGCTTTTATATCAGTTATTTTAATTTGTATTATACTTATTGCAGTTCAGCTTTCTTTAGCAGATGAAATATGTTCACTATTAACTAATGACAGTGTTCTTCATTCTCTTCTATATAAATATTACATACCATTTATAATAGGAACACCACTTAATTTACTACTTCTTTGTTCTATTTATTTTATAAGAGCAGACAATAGACCAAGATTTGCTTCAAATATAATTATAATAGTAAATATAGTAAATTTAATAATGGATTTTGTATATATGAAGGTATTTAATATGAATATAGAAGGTTCATCAATAGCAACTGTTACTGGTTATGCAGTAGGATTTATTATAATGATTACGCATTTTATTTTCAAAAAAAGTACTATTTATTTTGATTTTTCTATATTAAAAATGCCAAAAGATTTTTTAAATATTTTTATAAGTCTTATTACAGTAGGTTTATCAGGTGCTCTAGGTACTCTTCTTATAACTATAAAAATGCTTTTCTTAAATAGCACTATCCAAAGTATTGGAGGTAGAGATGCTATGGCATCATATTCTATATGTTCTTCTAGTCAGATTTTTATGTCTATGTTCATAACAGGGGCATCACAAACTATGATACCTATTATAGGAGTTTGTTTTGGTGAAAAGGATCATGATGGAATACGTTATGCTTTTAGAAGAGCAGCTAAAATTCTTGCAATATCCAGTATTGTAATAATGATATTTATAGAGGTTTCACCAGAGCCTGTTATAAGATTATTTGGAATTACTTCAGAAAATGATATTGCAAATGCAATTCCTGCACTTCGTATAAACGCATTATCATTTCCAGCTCTTGCTTTTTCATTTTTACTTTTATACTATTATATGTCAACTCAAAGAAAGGCATTATCTACAACTATTGCAGTTCTTAATGGAATTGTAATGTTAATTCCTTCAACATTAATTTTGTCAAAGTTTTTTGGAATAACAGGTGTATGGATGTCACTTTGCGTTGCTCAGGTAGGTACTCTTGCAGCTATAAGTTTAATTACATTAATAATTAAGAAAAAGTCTAAAGGAAAATATGAAGATTTTTATCTTCTTGAAGCTGCTGACAATAATGAAATTGTTTCACTTTCATTTAAAGCTACAAAAGAAAATGCATCAGGTGTTTCTTCATATTTAATGTCATTTTTAACAAGTCATAATATTGAAAAAAATAAGGCAAACAGAATAGCAGTAGCTGTTGAAGGTATTTCCGCTGATTTAGCTGAGCGTACATATATAAATAAAAGAAAACTAGTTGATATAG
>JAAYQS010000230.1 GCA_012519155.1 Clostridiales bacterium | reverse complement strand
TAATTTAACCCCTAAGGAGTATAGAAGAAAATATAATGAAATAAAAAATAATGTTAAGAATTAGTTAAAAAAACCTTATTTTCAAATAAAAGCATAAAAGATATAAAGGTAACAATAGTTTTTCTCGATAATATTTATGTAAATTATAATTTAATTTAAGTTAAGGGGAGAAGTATTATGGAGAATAATCAAATATTAAAAAAGAGCAAAGTTGTTTTAATAGAATCTATTATAATGGTATCAGTTCAGCTTTTGGTGTCACTATTACAATTTATTTTTGAACCGTTTCAAATTCCTGTATTAATTGAAACAATATCATCAGTAGTTGTTTTAGTATTAATTATTATTTCATACAAACTTTATAAGATAAATGATAAGTTTATAAAAATATCTATAATATCAAAGTTGTGTTTGTTTGCTATATTTATGATTGTCTCATCAAGAACTGTTGTAGCTTTATATATAGTATCAACATTATACACAAGTATATTGTTTTTTAACAAAAAGTATTCAAGAATAGTTTCTATTACAGTTGTTATTTTAAGTGTAATACATTCAGGTAAAATATTTATGACTAATAAAGCAGGCTCCAGTGTATGTCAGGAAGCATTTATTTATTTAATATTATTAATTGTATTTTGTTGTTTATGCAACATAATTACAAGATTACTAAATGATTTCCAAGAAGAAAATATGTCTGAAATTAAACAAAAGTCTCATGAACAATTGGAATTTGTAGGAAAAGTATCAAAGGTAGCTAATGAAATGATTGAGGATTTTGATAATTCAAAGGAATTAAATGATAAATTAAAAGATATAGTGAAAACCAATAGCCAATCAATGAATGATATCTCAAATGCTATAGAAGATACAGCTAAAACTATACAAATTCAAAATCAAATGAATTTAGATACTAAAAAATATATATTAAATGCAAAGAAATCAGCAGAAATTATGGTTGATTCATCAAAGGTAGCAGAAGAGGCATTAAGCGAAGGAAATGATGTTGTTAGAGAATTAAAAACTAAGTTTGCAGATGTTAAGGAAGCAAATATAGTAACTGTTGAATCTACAGAAAGATTAGTAAATAAGGTTTATAAGGTAAATGAAATTTTAGGAGCTATTTTAAACATTTCTAGCCAAACTAATTTACTTGCATTAAATGCATCTATAGAAGCTGCAAGGGCTGGAGAAGCTGGAAGAGGCTTTACAGTGGTAGCAGATGAAATAAGAGGTTTATCTGAACAAACAAAAGATGCAGCAAATGAAATAACTTCTATAATTCAAACATTACTTGAAGATGCTAAAATTGCTAGCGATAATGTAAATAAGTCAACAGTTTCAGTAGAGAATCAAAATGAAATGATAAATTTAACTAGTGATAAATTTAAAAAAATAAGCAATGAAATAGGAACATTAAAAAATCAAATTGATGAAATAAATATTGTTGTTAATGAAATTGTAAATGCTAATGATAAAATTTCAAATCATATTGAAACATTATCTGCAACAAGTGAAGAGGTATCTGCAACATCTAAGGAAGGTTTAAGGATAACAGAAAATTCAGTACAAATTTTAAATGAATATAATGATATTATAAACAAGATATATGAATTGACTAATAAAATAAAATAATGATTTTATAAGAAAAGCCTAGAGAAATTTTCTCTAGGCTTTAAGTCACCTTATAGGGGGAGATGACTTAAATAAGGAATATAAGGGATAAATAATTAAAATAACTACTTTACAATTATTATTGTAGTATATAAATGTTTCATTATTGTGTCAAAATATAAAATAGTAATTATATTAAATTAAAATGAGATAGTGCATTATATATTCCATCATTTTCAAGTGTTGTAGTTATATAATTTACATGATCAAATAAACATTTATCACTATTTCCCATTGCGATACTTGTATGTGCATATTGAAGCATAGATAAATCATTAGTACTATCTCCAATAGCATATGTATTTTCAAAAGGTATATTTAGATATTTTATTATAGCCTTTATGCCAGAGGCCTTTGAATAGCCCGCTGGTACTATTTCATAAAAAGTATCATTTCTTTTTATAAAGTCAAAAACGTTTTTGTATTTTTCATAAAATCCATTAAAATCACTATTTTCATTAAGAAAGATAACAAATTTATCAATATCTATATTGTCATCATACCATGTAGTTCCTTTATAAAATCCTTCTATTTTATGTTGATTTATAAGCTTTATAACTGTTTTGTCTTTTATGTTTTCTTCTTTGTCAAAATAAACGCCATTTTTTCCCTCTAAAATAGCTTCAAAATTATATTTTAAAATATCCCTTGTTACTTCTGCAGATAGTTTTTTACCAAATGATTTATGGAAAAGTTCTTTGCCTTTATATTCAAGATATGTACCACAGCCACATACAAAGCCATCAAAATTTAAATTTCTTATATTATTTGAAATTTCAGATAAAGGTCTTCCTGTATTAATAAAAGCCAAATTTCCTTTATCTTTAAGTAATTTTAGTGCTTTTAGTGTGCTATCTGGTATTGAGTAATCAGTTTCACTGACTAAAGTACCATCAATATCAAAAAATACGATATTATTCAAAGGTATCCCTCCTTAATATTTATACACCAATTTTAAGATATATTTTTCTCATAGTAAATGGTAAAGTCTGTAACGTAATAATTTTTAGTTCATATAATAAATAAAGTACAGTAAAAGCAAGGATGATTTAAGTGGAAATAGGTGATATAGTTGTGCGCAAATCTTATTCTAAGGATATAACCTTTAGAATAATTGATATAAAAGAAGAGGAAGGAGTAAAACGATATATTTTAAAAGGAATAAATTTAAGAATTATTGCAGATTCTAACAGTGAAGATTTAGAAAGAGTTGATAATAATTATTTAGGATATAAGGATAAAATATTAAATAGTAAAGTTAGGGGAGCTATAAATAATGCAATTTCTTTTAGGGAAGATTTATCAAAAAGGGTAGATAAATCTTCCAAAAAACAAGAAAATAAAAAGGATCTGTTATTTGGAAGGCCTGGTAAAATTCTTCATGTTGATGGTGACAGTGAATACATGGAAACATGCCTTAAAGTATACAAAGAATTGTCTTTAGATGCTGTAGGAAAGGCAATTCCAGAAAGTGAGCAGCCTAAAGTAATTGTTGACTTGGTAAAAGAAATAAAACCAGACATTGTAGTATTAACAGGGCATGATGGTGTTATAAAGGATACTAAAGACTATCTTAATTTAAATTCTTATAGAAACTCTAAATATTATATAGATGCTGTTAAAGCTTTGAGGGAATATAATTCTAGCTATGATGAACTTATAATATTTGCTGGAGCATGTCAAAGTTGCTATGAGAATATTTTGGATAGTGGTGCAAATTTTGCTAGCAGTCCTGACAGAATTTTGATACATTGTCTGGATCCGGTATTTGTATGTGAAAAAATTGCCTACACATCTATTGGTAGTGTTATTTCTATTACAGATGTTGTGGAGAGTACAATAACTGGTAAAGATGGAATCGGCGGTATACAAACAAGGGGAAAATATAGAGAAGGATACCCTAGATCAGTCTTTTTATGATTTTTATAAAATTTTAAAAGAGTTGCGTATAAATTATATTATTAAGTAAATACTAATATAGTGAGTATTTTTTGTTAAAAATATTGACATTATAATAGTGTAGTGATAAAATAATACAGAACTGAAAGGTAAAAAAATTCTCATTAAATTGTATAGAAATCTACGCATTTCCCGTGTGATGAAGTAAAATAAAAGAAAAACTTTGTCTCACAGGAGGGCTTATGGGAAGGAAAGAACAAAG
>JAAYQS010000033.1 GCA_012519155.1 Clostridiales bacterium | reverse complement strand
TAAAAATAAAAATAGCCGAGTTTCCTCGACTTCCACCAGTGCACACCCCTTTTTGTCTTTGCACACCCCTAGGCACTGCATTTTAAAGGATAATTAAATTGTATCAATCTCTGTATCATTATATCAATATATATCATTTTTACTTTTCCATAATAAGATTTCTGTAAAAGCTTAAGTACTTCTAAGTTATCTCCTTCAATATAAAGGTTCTGTGTAGTATCCCAATTTTTACTTTCTTCCTTACATGGTCTTAGAGTCCCTGTAGAAGGTGTTTGTGCTATACGTATTGCTTTTGATTTTCCAGGCCATGAAAAATTATATCTTTCAGTCCCATTGTCTTTATACTCACCAAGAACTGCTTCTAACTTTTCAAAGTCCACCTTATCTTCATTAAATACCTCAGGAAATATTTGTTTTAACTTTTGTATATTATCTGCAACTATATTTAAACTTTGTCCATTCATTCTATCCATATATTTTTCTCCTAACTTAAAGTATTTTTCAAACTTTCTATCTGTTTTTGTATCTTTTTTATTTTAACATTAAGTTCTACTTTTGCACCCATATTACTTTCTTTTTTTATATTCTTTTTTAAAGTATCGACTTCATTTTCTAAATCACTTATTCTATTTAATATTTCAATATCATTTGAAACTTCGCTAATAGGTTTAATTTCAAATTCATTACTATATTTTGCAGCTATAAAACTCCTTATGCTATTCAAATAGCCTTCATATACACTTAATAAATCATTAGTATTAAAATTACTAATTGACATACTTTCAAAAAAAGATATCTCTTTATGGGTTAAGTTATCTTTATCAATCCAATCTGTATATATCATTTCATCTACAATAAGCTTACTATTATCAACTTTATTAATCTTCTTTATGGCAGTATTTATTCTTATAAAATTATCATGTTCTACAATAATAAGCATAGGATACTGAATATATTTTTGTAAAAGTTCACATACTTTATTACACTTATTTTCATTATTTATCTTTACCTTCAATATCTCTATTTCTTCATATCTAACATTATCATCTTCATACTTTGGTATATTTAAGATTACAGGCTTTAAACTATACTCAAAATAAATACTATCTATTTCTTCTTTTAATATAACTTTTTCTTCTTTCTTTAATTCAAATTCAGGATTATCTGTAAAAGCCTTTTTGGGCATTCTAGCACTTATCAAAGAGCTTTTGGGTAATCCTAAAAACTCATTTATATTCTCCAATACCTACTCCCCCTATTTTATAATCAAAAATGACACTAATTCAAAATCTTCTACTGCCTTTATAGTTCTGCTAATCAAGTTAGTACCTCCTGAGCTAAATAAACTCATCATACCTTGTTCTTCTTTTTTACCAATAATATCACTTATACCATTTTCCAGCATCATAGTATACTTTTCCATTTTAGTTCCATTATCAGTCTCTTCATTAAATGAATTAACCAGCTCTTCTATTACATAATCCTTACCACTACACAACTTCTTATAAAAATCTAATATCTTCTTATTATGCATATGATTATACATAACCTCACCATTATCCTTTACATACACAAGATAATTAGGATGAAGAGAATTATTAAATTCTTTAATCTTTTCGTTATCATTAACTTGTTTTAAACAAAAGATAACTCCAGGTTTAACCTGCCCTTCTAAGGCTTCTGGTATATTAACTATTGAATACATTCCTTTAGGTGCCTTTTCTAATTCTTTTCTATTATTATTCAAGAAGGACATCAAATCCATTTTAAAATCATTCATAGTTAAATCAGTTATTGAAATTCCTCCTGATATATCTTCTAAATCTACTACTTCTTCTTGAAGTTTTTTAAGCTGTTTCTTTCTATACTCTAAATCATTCATTTTTTTCTTTTCATCAGTACTTATTATGTTTTCTTCACCTGTAGCAGATATATCTAAAAGAACCATTCTTCCACTTACTCTTGCTTCTAAGTTTATGTACTCATCAAGTTCCATATTAGGCCAGAAATTTACTAAACGTATCTTTTTATTAATTGACCCAATTCTATCTATTCTACCAAATCTTTGAATTATTCTAACTGGATTCCAATGTATATCATAGTTTATAAGGAAATCACAATCCTGCAAGTTCTGTCCTTCTGAAATACAATCTGTAGCTATAAGTATATCTAACTCTTCTACCATATCTGGATTTACTTTGTTTCTTTCCTTTGATCGTGGTGAAAAATTAGTCAAAATACCATTTAAATCTGTTTTAATTCCTTTTAAGTTTGTTTTATTAGCTCCTGCTCCTACAACTATTGCTGAATAAAGTCCATACTTTTCTTTAGCCCATGGCATAATATTTTCATATAAATATTCTGCTGTATCTGCAAACGCAGTAAATATTATAACCTTTTTATTTCCTTCATTAATCGGATTATTAAACTTATCTTCTAATACTTTTTTAAATCATTAAGTTTAGCATCATCATTTCGTTTAGTTACTTTAGCAGCTTCAACAAGTAAATGCTGTAACCTGTCTCTATCATATTCAAGGTCCTGCTTCCATTTAATTTTATCTATATCTTGTAATAAAACTTTGACCTTATTTCCTATTAATAGATTCTCTAAGTCAGCATCTTCTATATTTATATCATTTATATTTACTGTAGGATCATAATTGCCATTATCCTTTTCTATCTTCGCTATTAATGAATCTACCTGCTTTAATACTTTAGCAATAGTCAATCCAAATGAATGAATAGAGCTTTCCATTCTCTTTAATATACTCGCTCTCATTAAGTGAATGATACTATTTTCTCTATCAGTCTGCTTAAATACAGAAACTCCACCTTTAACTTCTATATCATATTTCTTACTATATTCTTCTTTCTTATTTGGTAATACATATGATAAAGGTGAATAAGCAGCTAACTTAAGTCTCATTATTTCCTTATTTATTTCTTCAAGTTTAGGAAACTCTCCTGCCAAATCAATATCCGATTTAATATTTAGTGGTTTCATCCTTTCTGGAAACCTGCCTATTTCTTTTACGTTATAGTATTTTTCTATATGTTTTCTAGAACGTGCAATTGTAACAAGATCTAAAAGCTTAAAATAATCTGCATTCATATGCTCTAAGAAGTTATCTAAAGTTCTCTCATCTTCCTTTAAGTTACTCCACTTATTGAAAATACCTTGTGCCTTTCTTAATGTAAGCTCAATACTTCTTATTCCTGACTCTTCAAAGGCATTATCTCTTCCCTCAGTCATGAATGCTATTTGATTTTTTATATCATTCATTCTATTATTAACTGGAGTAGCTGAAAGCATTAACACTTTTGTTTTTACTCCCTTTTTTATAACTTCCTGCATAAGTTTAGAGTATCTTGTTTCGGTATTATTTCTTGCTGAGTTATTTCTAAAATTATGTGATTCATCAATTACAACTAAATCGTAATTGCTCCAATTAATAGTTGATAAATCAATATCTCCAGACATGCCATGATCTCTATTTAAATCTGTATGGTTTAACACATCATAATTAAATCTATCATCTACTAAAATATTTCTCTTATCATTTTGAGTATAAACAAGCCAGTTATCTCTAAGTTTTTTAGGGCAAAGAACTAATACTCTATCATTTCTTAATTCATAATATTTAATAACTGCTAAAGCTGAAAAAGTCTTACCAAGACCAACACTATCAGCAATAATACATCCATTATATTTTTCTATCTTGTCTATTGCTCCTAATACTCCATCCTTCTGAAATTTATATAACTTATTCCATATCACTGTATCCTTAAATCCAGTTTTAGATTTAACTATATTATCATCAGTAAGCTCATCTAAATAATCTCTAAAAATATTATACAAAGTTACAAAGTATAAATACTCTGGTGTATTTTCCTTATATATTTTTTCTATACTTCTAAGGACTCTGGTCTTAACATCCTCAAGCATATTTTCATTAGACCAAAACATATCAAACATTTGAAGCATCTGATCTGTCATAGGCTTATCCTGTATGGAGTTTGCAAATATCATTTGATCAGATTCAGTATAACCTAAACCGCTTGCAGAAAAATCATTTGTATTATTAATAAGCAAGTCCTCTTTTCTAGTATTTTTAATATGTATAAACTTACTTCCTACAACCCCTGGAAATTTTGATGCTTTAAACTGCACTTTTTCTTTAATCCATTCTGCACATTCTTTTGCTATGTTAGCTTGTGTTAGTTCATTTCTTAATTTCAATTCATATTTATTACCTGCAAATAATTTTTCACTGCTAATTTGCTCTAATGAATAATTTCTTTTCTCATTAACATTCTCTTCTTTAAATACTGGTTCCGTAAAAATAAACCTTAATTCATCTATCTTACTTAATTCTTTTTTTAATTCTTTAAAAGCATATATAGAAAAATATGATGCTATTATTGACATCTTACTTCCTTTCTCTATATTAGCTTTTAATTCATCTCCAACTTTATTTATCTTATTATCTAAAGTTTTAATAATGACTCACCCCATTACACAATTTAATTGTTATCTTTTAAAATTCTATAAATAGTTGCTCTACTCAATTCAGTCTTCTTTGCTATATCATTGATTTTATATCCTTCCTTATATAGCATTTCAACTACATCAGCTTTTTCATTTCTCTTATTAGGTCTGCCACCTTCTCTTCCCCTTGCTTTTGCCGAAGCTAAACCTTCTTTAGTTCTAGTACTAATAAGATCTCTTTCTAACTGACTAAGCCCACTCATAACAGTAAGCAGAAAACTATTATATGGATTATCGTTAGTAGTATCAAGCCATGTATCTTTTATACTTTTTATAGATGCACCTTTACTCTTTATATTATCGACTATCTTTAGCAAATCCTTTGTACTTCTACTCACTCTAGTAAGATCAGATATTATAACAACGTCACCTTCTTGAAGCTCATCAATCATCTTATTAAGTTGTTCTCTATTTGACTTAGTACCTGTTATCTTTTCTTTGTAGATATTTCTTTTATCTACTCCAAATTCAACAAGCATATCTATTTGTCTATCTAAATTTTGTTGTTCAGTACTTACTCTTGCATATCCAACTACCATTTTATCCCTCCATACTTGTTATTGTATCATAAAGGTATCATAATAACATTAGTTTTTGATACGTTTTTAGATACATTTCTATACATCTTAAATTGCGATTTTTCTGTATAAAGAAAAATGTATCATAAACATTCGTTTTTGATACATCTATAAACTAAAAATTTATAATTAGTGTTTTTATTAAGCATACTATTATAAATATTATCTTTATTATTTTTTACACAGGAGAACTGATTTATGGAACTTAAAAATTGTGTATATAGATTTATTGATAAAAAAATTGGTCAATTTTTTACATTGATATGAGTGCTGCTAAAAAGCAATTATCTGATTTTTACAATAATCTATACGGAGAAGACTTTAAATTTACAACAATTAAAGTCGATATAGATTTATTTGACTATCTAAAATATTATGTATTAAAATATAGTGGCTTTTTTAGTGAGCGTAAGACATTTCATAGCTTTCTCAAAAGTGGTAAAACTCTAAACTCTAATCATATTAAGTGGTTCCGCAATTTAATAAAAAAACATGCAGAAAATAGTAACTTACGCAAATTAGATCCTATAATTTACTTTGAGAAAAAGTTAACTAATGAATTAAATAAAAACTTATCTATTATGTTTAAAGAATATCCATTGTTATCATATCAAATTATTAGTAGACCAGAAAAATCAGGCTTAGAATATCCTAAAGAGATGATCACACTTAATGATTTTGTAAGCACATTGGATTTTGAAAATAATAGGTTTCTTATGACACTCAATGTTTTTTGTAAGACTAATGATTTAGCTAAGATAATATGTACATTATATGTAGAATGTACTTAAAAATTCTTTATTTTATAATATCTATACATAAATTACTATACACTCAATAAAATTCGTTTTATTGACTATATGTATTAAAAATAGCCCAAAGCTTTTAAAATCAAAGCTTTGAGCTGTTTTAATTTTTAGTATTCCTATTTTGTAGAACCACATATTTTCAATGTCCAATCCTCACAATTCCAGATTTCATTAACTACGCCATTATAAAATTCAGGTTCATGAGATACTAAAAGAATTGAACCTTTATATTCTTTAAGAGCTCTTTTTAATTCGTCCTTAGCATCTTGATCTAGATGGTTTGTAGGTTCGTCTAGAACTAATATATTAGTTTCTCTGTTTATTATCTTGCATAATCTAACTTTTGCAGCTTCTCCTCCTGATAATACTCTTATTTTAGACTCAATTTGCTTTGATGTAAGACCACATTTTGCCAGAGCACTACGTATTTCATATTGATTAAATGAAGGAAATTCTTCCCACACCTCTTCTATACATGTATTATTATTATTTTCTCTATCTTCCTGTTCAAAGTAACCTATATTTTGATAATCTCCCTTATGTACATTTCCAGAAAGAGGTTTTATTATTCCAAGAAGACTTTTTAAAAGTGTTGATTTTCCAAGTCCGTTTGCACCAACTAAAGCAATTTTTTGACCTCTTTCCATATAAAGATTAAGAGGTTTTGTAAGAGGACTATCATATCCTATTACAAGATCTTCTGTTTCAAAAATAACTTTACCTGGAGCCTTAGCTGTTTTAAAATTAAACTCTGGTTTTGGTTTTTCTTTAGATATTTCTATTCTTTCCATTTTATCAAGTTTCTTTTGTCTTGATTTTGCCATGTTAGCAGTTGCAACATTAGCTTTATTTCTAGCAACAAAATCCTCAAGCCTTGCTATTTCTTTTTGTTGCTTTTCATATGCTGCTAAAAGTTTTTTCTTATTTTCTTCATAAATACGCATAAACTCATTATAATCTCCAACGTATCTTGTAAGTTTTCTATTTTCCACATGATATATTAAGTTTACAACATCATTTAAAAATGGAATATCATGAGATATTAATATAAAAGCATTTTCATAAGCTTGTAAATATCTTTTAAGCCACTCTATATGCTCTTCATCTAAATAATTTGTAGGTTCATCTAAAAGCATTATATCTGGTTTTTGCAAAAGAAGTTTTCCTAACAATATCTTTGTTCTTTGACCTCCTGATAAATCATCTACATCCTTATCAAGTCCTAAATCTAAAAGTCCAAGCCCCTTTGCCACTTCTTCTACCTTTGCATCTATTATGTAAAATCCATTATTATCTAAAAGATCTTGAATAACAGATGTTCTTTCCATCATTTTTTCAAGCTCATCAGGTGTACAATCACCCATTTTTCCATAAAGTTCATTCATTTCAGCTTCCATATCAAATAAGAACTTAAATGCATCTTTTAATGCATCTCTTATACTTTGACCTTTTTTTAAAACTGCATGTTGATCCATATATCCAACTCTTACATTATTAGACCATATTACTTTACCTTCATCAGGCATAAGTTTACCTGTTATTATGTTCATAAAAGTTGATTTTCCTTCACCATTTGCTCCAATAAGACCCACATGTTCACCTTTTAATAATCTAAAAGATACATCTTCAAATATTGCTCTATCTCCAAAACCATGGCTTATATTTTTAACAGTTACAATGCTCATTAAAAACCTCCGTATTACAATTTTTTATCTTATGATAGATATTTTATTATATATTAATAATTTTTTCTACAAATTATTAATAAAAAAAGCACAAAAGTAATAAATCTTAAAGATTGTAATTACCTTTGCACTTCAAATATCTTAAAAATTAATAATCATATTTATTGCAATTTTCACAAACAACTACTGAAAGGGTTTTATCTTCCACTAATTTTTTATAAGAACATAAAAATTCATTTAATTCAATATCATTTAAATCAACCTTACCAAAGCTTTTTATAAAAACATTTGTAGATTCTAAAAATATTTCAATATCATTTTTTTCATTTTTTATATAATAAGTTGTTGTAGTTTTATTTTTTAATCTTCCTTTATATTTTTCTTGAAAACTTACTGTTTTCCTAAGATTTTCGTAATCTTCCCCTATATTTGAAATATTAATTCCTGCTAATTTCAATTGTTCTTCTAGCATGGATGAATCAAATCCATATCTCTCCATTAGCTTTTTTTGAATATTTAAAAACTTATCTTGAGAAATATTATTTTCATTCATATATTCATATATTTTCTGAGTAAATTCAGACATGGTAATTTTGCCTTCTGCCATCTGGTAATACAATGAATACATATAGTCTTCTAACTTATCAACATCCTTGTCTTTAGCTTTATTTTTTATTTCATTAAAGTCTATAATTCTATCACTCATATATACACCATCCTCAATTTGATTAAAATATATTTTACTTCATTATAGACTAAATTGCCATACTTATTGAACAAATTAATTTATTTTTTACAATTGAACTTCAAATAATAATTAATTTTTTTACTTTTCAAATGAAAAAAGGCTGCTTTCACGCAGCCTAAAAATTTATTTAAATAATTCAGTAGATAAATATCTATCTCCTGTATCTGGAAGTAACACCACAATATTTTTTCCTTTATTTTCTGGTCTCTTTGCTATTTTTTCTGCTGCATATAATGCTGCACCTGATGATATTCCTACAAGTACTCCCTCTGCTTTTGCAATTTCTCTTGCAGCTTCAAAAGCTTCTTCATTTTCTATAGTAACTATTTCATCATAGATTTTAGTATTTAATGTATCTGGAACAAATCCAGCACCAATACCTTGAATTTTATGTGCTCCAGCCTTACCTTCTGATAATACTGGTGAACCTTTAGGTTCTACTGCTATTATTTTCACATTACTATTTTTAGACTTTAAATATTCACCAACTCCTGTAATAGTACCACCAGTACCAATACCAGCTATAAATATATCAACTTTTCCGTCTAAATCTTCATATATTTCTGGTCCTGTAGTTAATTTGTGAATTTCTGGATTTGCAGGATTTTCAAATTGTGCTGGTATAAATGAATTTTCTATTGAAGCAGCAAGTTCTTTAGCTTTTTCAATAGCGCCCTTCATTCCTTTACTTCCTTCAGTTAAAACAACTTCTGCGCCATAAGCTTTAATTAAATTTCTTCTTTCAATACTCATTGTTTCTGGCATTACAATTTTAACCTCATACCCTTTAGCTGCTGCTACTGCTGCAATTCCGATTCCAGTATTACCACTTGTTGGTTCAATTATTACTGATCCCTTTTTTAATGTTCCTTTCTTTTCAGCATCTTCAATCATTGCCTTTGCTATTCTATCTTTAATACTTCCAGCTGGATTAAAATATTCAAGCTTAACAAAAAGATTTGCATCTATTCCTCTCTTTTCAGAATATTTTTGTACTTCCAATAAAGGTGTTTTTCCGATTAATTCTGTTACATTCTTATAAACTTTTGACATAAAAATCACTCCTTAAAATAAATAATATATAAACTTTACAAATTAAACATATATATTAAGTATGTTTTCTATGTTTTTAGTATATGCCTTATTTTTACTATTGTCAATTATTTTTTTATTTATCAATAAAAAAATAAAAAAGGACATAAAAGCCCTAATATTCTAATCCATACATTTTTTTCATTTTAAATTTTTCTTAAACGTTTCTTAAAATATACTGACTTTATTATTATCTAATGTATTTATGGTATAATTGTTATGTAAAATTTAACTTAGGGAGGTAAATAACTATGGCAGTACTTGTTACAGGCGGTATGGGCTATATAGGTAGCCATACTTGCGTAGAATTACTAAATAGTGGTAAAGAAGTTATTGTTATTGATAATCTTTATAACAGTAAAATACAAGTTAAAGATAGAATAAAAGAAATTACTGGAAAGGATATTAAGTTTTACAACATAAACTTAACAGATAAGGAAAAAGCAGAAACAGTATTTAAAGAAAATAAAATAGATTCAGTTATTCATTTTGCAGCATTAAAAGCTGTAGGCGAATCAGTTTCTAAACCTCTTGAATATTATACTAATAATATGACTTGCCTACTAAATATTCTTAATTTAATGAAAGAATACAACGTTAAAAATTTAATTTTTAGTTCTTCTGCAACGGTTTATGGTCAAGCGAAAACTATGCCAATTTTGGAAACTTTCCCAAGAAGCGCTACAAATCCTTATGGGCAAACAAAATTAATGTCTGAAAATATTTTAATGGATCTTGCAAAAGCTGATAAATCATTTAATATAGCACTTCTTAGATATTTTAACCCTATTGGAGCTCATGAAAGCGGACTAATAGGAGAAGAGGCTCGTGGTATTCCAAATAACTTAATGCCTTATATTACAAAAGTTGCAGTTGGTGAATTAAAAGAATTAAGCGTTTTTGGTAATGATTACAATACACCAGATGGAACTTGCATAAGAGATTATATACATGTTGTTGATTTAGCTAAAGGTCATATTAAGGCATTAGAAAAATTAGATACAAATTGTGGACTTGTAATTTATAATCTTGGAACTGGAAAAGGATATAGTGTACTTGATATAGTAAAAGCTTTTAGTAAAGCCAGTAATATAGATATTCCTTATAAAATTGCTCCTAGAAGACCTGGTGACATAACAGTATGTTATGCAGATCCTTCAAAAGCAAATAAAGAACTTAATTGGCATGCAGAAAAGGATATTAATGATATGTGTAGAGATTCTTGGAGATGGCAAAGCCAAAATCCAAAAGGATATGTATAAATAAAACCTATAAAAATGTCAAATTAAAAGCAATATTATTTACACAACATAAATAATATTGCTTTTTATATTTTCATCATTTACCATACCTTCGTATAATGCCTGTGAAAATCCTTTTATACTTGTAATAGGCGTTTTAATATCATGAGATAAATCTAAAAGCATTCTATCTCTAGTATCTTTTAGTCTTTTATTTTCTTCTTTACTATTTTTTAATTTTTCAGTTAAGTAATTAATATTATCTAGAGGCTTTTTTATTTTTCTTGTAGTATAAACACTATAAATTATTACACACATTATTGTCAAAAAAAGTGCAATTACTATTGTAATAACATATGTAATTAATTTCTCTGTCTAAAATCTCAATATAAGCACATATTTCATTAATTTGATCTTCATCTAAATCTTTATAATCAAGATTACTGTCTGTAATTGCATTTAAAATAGCAATACCATCATTATTAATAATATTACTTATTATAGCTAAAGCAAAATATGAAATAATAATTATTAATGTAATAGTAATTATTAAGGCAATATAATATTTAGATAAGGATACAAGAAGTTTTTCATTCTTTTTTCTACTCATTAACACTTACCAATTTCTCAAATTTATACCCAAGACCTCTTACTGTTTTTAAATATATGGGCCTTTTAGAATCCTCTTCTATTTTATCTCTAAGCCTACTCATATGTACCATAATTGTATTATCACCTGCAACAAATTCTTCATGCCACACAGATTTAAATATTTGATTTTTTGTAAGTATTCTTCCTGCATTTTCCATAAGAAGCTTCAATATTCCATATTCGATGGAAGTAACATCTATAGCTTTACCTCTTACTGTAACCTTTACATTATACGTATCTAAACAAACGTCTCCTATAGTAAGCTTGCTTTTAGCACTATGTAAAGCTTCACCACTAAGCTTATATACTCGTCTTATTTGTGCATTTACTCTAGCAACTAATTCTAGAGGGTTAAAAGGTTTAGATATATAATCATCTGCTCCTAAATCAAGACCTAATATTTTATCAGAGTCTCGATTTTTAGCAGATATAAATATAACTGGTATATTATATCTTTTACGTATTTCTTTAATAAGCTTATATCCATCTATCCCAGGCATCATAATGTCAAGAATAGCTAAGTGAAGTTCTATGTCACTATTTATTATTTCTAAAGCTTTGTTTCCATCACTAGCAGTGATAATATTATACCCTTCTTTGTCTAAATATAATTCTATTATTTCAAGTATTTCTTTTTCATCATCACTTACTAAAATATTGTATTTCATTAATAAAGCTCCTTTTATTTTATCTCTTGTAAATCAAATGGAGTATTTTGATATACACAATAATTTAGCCAATTTGCAAAAACAATATGAGCACTTCCTCTCCAACGCATTGTAGGTTTTTTGCTTGTATCGCCATTTGGAAAATAGTTTTTTGGAATATTTATAGGAAGTCCTTTTTCTTTATCTCTAAAATATTCATCCTTTAAAGTATCTCTATCATATTCTAAATGACCAGTAATAAATATTTTTCTATTATCATCACTTGCAACAATAAATACACCAGCTTCTTTAGATTCTGATAAAATTCTTATTCCTTTTACCTTTTCAATATCTTCTCTTCTAACTTCTGTATGTCTTGAATGAGGTGCATAAAAACAATCATCTAATCCTCTTGTAATTTCAGCCTTTTCATCAATAACATTATGTGTAAATACTCCAAACATTTTTTGTTTTAAAGGATATTTAGGTATTCCATAATGATAGTAAAGACCTACCTGAGCTCCCCAACAAATATGTAATGTTGAATATACATTAGTTTTACTCCATTCCATTATTTCTGTAAGTTCTTTATAATATTTAACATCTTCAAATGGCATTTGTTCAACTGGTGCACCTGTTATAACAAGGCCATCAAATTTTTGATCTTTTATATCTTCAAAATGAGAGTAAAACTTGTTTAAATGTTCTAATGGTGTATTATGAGATTGATATGTCTTTGTATTTAAAAGTGTAATTTCTACCTGTAATGGCGTATTTGATAAATATCTTAATATCTGATTTTCTGCTTGTATCTTTTTAGGCATTAAATTAAGTATTGCAATTTTTAAAGGTCTTATACTTTGTGTAGCAGCCCTTTCAATATTCATTACGAAAATATTTTCATCACTTAATACTTTAAATGCTGGTAATTCCTTTTGAATTTTAATTGGCATATAGGTCACTCCTTTAATGTAATAATTATTAATTTAGTAATATTATAGCACATTATACGTATTACATAGATAAATACATTAGACATTTTGTTGCATTTAATAATTTAAAATCAAGATTTTTTTAATTTCTTTTTTATTAATGCTACTATAAAGTAATACATTATAAATAATAAAATCCCAATTAAGCCGCCAATAAAGTCTACAACAATATCAAAAACATTTGAATTTCTTCCAGGAATAAATATTTGATGAAATTCATCAGTAACTGCATAAAAAAGCACAAAAAACATTACATAAATTATTGATTTTCTTATTTTCATTCCAAAACTTCTTAATACTGATGCAAATAAAATTGCAAGCACAAGAAATTCAAAAGCATGTGCATTTTTTCTAATAAAAATACTAGGATTAGTAAGTTCAAATTGTTTTACAAAAGTATCTATATTTATAGTTACTCCATTTACATCCTTATTAATCATATTATTATTTATAACTACAAGGCCTTCTAAAAGCTCATTATCTGAAGCATTTCCTTTTATTTCATTTATAATTTTATATAAAACCTTATTACTAAATTCATTAGATTGTGTTCCATCTCTGCTTGAATTATAAAAAATAAATCCCATCCATAATATGCATAAAACTACACTTACTATCTTTTTAAGCATCTAATCACCTTTAATTTCTTTATAATTTTTTGTTTTCTAGCCTTTTTTACCTTTTTGTATATTTCCTCATTTATAAAAACTGCTTCTTTTAAATTACTCCTTGATACTTTTTCATTATTATATTTATACCTATAATAATCTTTTATGTTTTTCAAAATATCAATATCATTTTCTAGCAAAACTCTAGATGCAAATTGCATTTCAGTTTCACCATCCATAACTTCTATATTTAATTCTTTTAATAAAATTATTGAATATCTAATAATTTCTTCTAATGCCTCTTCATTTTCTTTCTTTGTTATTTTTTTTATAATTCTATATCTTTTAGTTAC
>JAAYQS010000229.1 GCA_012519155.1 Clostridiales bacterium | reverse complement strand
TTTTAATGTTTGGGGAACTTCCTAATAAAGAAGAATTAAAGAAATTTACTGAGCTTTTAGCAAGCTATAGAACACTTCCAACTTCTTTTGTCAGAGATATAATAATGAAGGCACCAAGTTTTGATATGATGAATACATTAGCAAGAAGTGTACTTACTTTGTATTCTTATGACGAAAATGCAAATGATATATCAATACCTAATGTTATTCGTCAGTGTCTACAACTTGTAGCTTTGTTCCCATTACTTTCAGTATATGGCTATCAAGCATATGATTATTATTACAAGCAAAATAGTTTAATAATTCATACTCCAAATCCTGAATTATCTACTGCTGAAAATATACTTTATATGTTAAGACCAGATAGTAAATATACAGAGCTTGAAGCAAGAATTTTAGATTTAGCATTAGTTTTGCATGCAGAGCATGGTGGTGGTAATAATTCAACATTTACTACTCATGTTGTATCATCATCAGGTACTGATACTTATTCAGCTATAGCTGCAGCACTTGGTTCATTAAAAGGACCAAAACATGGTGGTGCTAATTTAAAAGTAATGCAAATGTTTGCTGATTTAAGAGAACATGTAAGGGATTTAGAAAATGAAAAGGAATTAGAGGAATATTTAAAATCACTTCTTGATAAAAAGGGATTTGATAAAAGTGGTTTGATTTATGGAATGGGTCATGCTATTTATTGCCTTTCAGATCCTAGGGCAAGAATATTTAAAGGATTTGTTGAAAAGTTATCTAAAGAAAAAGGACTTACAAAGGAATTTAAATTATATGATACAGTAGAAAAAATTGCAGCAAAACTTTTAATTGAGAGAAAGCACTTAAAAGGAATTAGTGCCAATATAGATTTCTATAGTGGTTTTGTTTACACAATGCTTGGTCTTCCTTTAGAATTATATACACCAGTATTTGCAATTGCACGTATATCAGGCTGGAGTGCTCATAGAATAGAAGAACTAACAATAGGAAATAAAATCATTAGACCTGCTTATATGAATATTCAGGATAGAAGACCTTATGTTCCAATGGAAAACAGATAAAAGAATTTTTATTATAAGAGCATTTCATCTTTGAAGTGCTTTTTTTTATTAAAAGCATTTATTTATCATAAAAATAGAAAAATAAAAATTTTGTACTTAAAAACAAGAAAGTTGGTATAGTAAAAATTAAATATGTAAAGTTATGATATAATTATTGTGATAAAAAGGAGGAAGATTATGAAGAAATTAAGGGTATTTAGTGTGATTATATTATTAATTGGAGTAGCACTGGTAGGATATGCAGGATACAATTATTATATTGAAAAGAAGACAGCTCAAGATAATTTAGATGCTTTTGATAAAGCAAAGGAAGAAATGGCGAATTCAGGAGAAGTAACTGATGATTTGCTAAATGGAAAAAACGTTTATTGCAAATTAACATTTCAAAAGTTGCAAAAATCAATAGCTGTTTTAAATAAAGCTGATGAAGAAACTCTTAAATATGGTTCAGGGTGGCTTGATACAAGTAAAAAGCTTGGAGAAAATGGTTTATGTGTTATGATGGGACATAGAGATACAACAATGAACTTTTTACAGGATGTAGAAGGTGATGAAACAATTATAGCAGAAACTTTAACAGAAAAGTATACTTATAAGGTTAAGGAAATTAAGGTAGTTAGTCCAGATGATGTGTTGCTTGGAGAAGATTTTAATAAGAAACAATTAAGACTTATTACATGTTATCCATTTTCATATTTCGGATCAGCACCAGAAAGATATATTATTACAGCAGAATTAGTAGAATAAAAATAAGGGCTACTTTATAAAAGCAGCTCTTATTTTTTTATTTCCTTTTTGAAGTGTTATATGTTCCTTTTAATTTGGCTTGTCTCATTTTTTTTCTACGTTTCATTCTTTTGACATATTGTATTCTTCTATATGCAATGTATATTAATAATATTATTATAATTACAATTGCGATTATAGAATATTTTATTATTTTTACATTACGATTAATGGTATTTATATAATCAGAGTTGTCATTTACAAAATCGCTTGTAGACATATTTGTATATAAATCGTAAGTATTTGTACCTAATTTTGTAGTTACAATTAATTTTCCAATAGAAGTATTTTTATCAAGATTCCAAGAATCAATGTTATCATTGATTTTTATTTCTGTAGATGTATTTTTATCATTAAAATCATTTTTGTATTCTGTTATATCTTCTTTTACAAACACTGGAATATCATATTGAACTTCTTTGTTTGTATATTTAGATGGTTTAAATGTTAAATTTACATTTTTTAATGTTTCGTTTTTACTTATAATTGGTTCTTTTTCTTTTTTAAAGCTATAGTCAATTATAGTATTCATGTCAGTAAAAAAGCCAGGGCTTTCACCTCCAAGTACTACACCAACTAAATTTCTGTTATTTTTATTATAAAATGCTACAAGGCATTTGCCAGCCTTATCAGTATATCCTGTTTTACCACCTAAACATCCATTTTTATTAAGATTGCTATTTGTGTTACGTAAGTCACATTTTAAACCACTAACAGTAGTGAATTCAGATTTTTCAAGTGCAATAGTATCTTTGATCCACTGATGCTTAAATGCCTCAATTCCAAGAAGTCCCATATCATATGCAGTTGAATAATGTTCATTTCCATCAAGAAGATTGTCAGAATCTAATCCATTTGGAGTATAAAAATGTGTATTATTCATATTAAGTTCTTTGGCTTTATCATTCATAAGTACAGAAAAATCCTTTACAGAACCTTTTATGTTTTCTGCAATTATTTCAGCCATATCATTACCTGAAGTCATTAATAAACCTTTCATAACATTATCTGCTGTTATTTTTTCACCAACTGGCATTTGAGGAAGCTTGTCCTTAACTATAGATGATGAAGGTAATGTTTTTGCAAAAGCAGACATTTCAAGAATGTCACTTTTTTGTCTGTTTTCACTAAGTAAAATTGCGGTCATAAGTTTTGTAGTGGATGCCATTTGAGTTTTGCTTTCAGAATTTAGAGAATATATAACTTCTCCAGTATCCATATCAATTACTATTGCATATTTTGAAGTTAATTTAAGTGAAGAATCTGATGTGGCAGCATTTACGTAAAATGGCTTTAAACATATAACACATATGCAACATAATATTATTGTGAGTAAATATTGTTTATGTTTCTTCATAATTCCTGCTACTTAAAACGTAATCAAATATAAACATTTTAAGAATTTTACTGTTTCAATGTATCTGCTTTTGTTATAAAAACTACTTGCATTTGATATGATACTCCACAGTCGTAAATTCCCGACTAGCCATCGGTACATACTTA
>JAAYQS010000228.1 GCA_012519155.1 Clostridiales bacterium | reverse complement strand
ATTGGAATACTATTATTTGTTTTTTTATATGAATTTTCTATGAATATTTTCATAGGGAAAATAATGGCAATAAAAGGTGGTAATATGCTTCAACTTATTGTGACTATTTTTACAATTATTGTCACACTAAAAATATATAAAGAAACTTTTCAAGGTATAGGGAGAAATATATACTTTTTTATAGCATTATCACTTAATATTATTGCAATAAAAAAATTATATGTAGTTAAAACACAATTTTCTTATGATTATGCATCAGGAATAAATATAATACTTGGTATTTTAGCTGTTTGTGTTATAATAATAGGTTTTTTTCATGAAACTATACAAAAAATAAATGAAAGTGAAGAGTTAAAATTTAATCTTAATATATTTTATAAATTTGTAGAAAACAATCCAGATAATAATTTTGTATTATTATCTGATAATGGAAGAGTACTTTATGCAAATGAACTTGTTAGAAATAGATATTGTAGTGAAAACTTGTCTCTTGAGAAACAATATAGTGCTCTTGAGAAATCTGTGAATTTCGCTCAATTTTTTAATAATAATCTAATTTTAAAGGAACTTAGGAATATAGGGAAATATAGTGGTATTGTAGTTGATAAAATTAATAGATATGTAAAAATTAAGGGTAGAAGAATAATTCTTCCAGAATCTTATGTTGATTTATATAGTTACATTGATATTACAGAAGAATATAGTGCTAATGAAAAGCTTAGAGAAAGTGAAGAAAGATTAAATACCATATCAGAAAATACATTAGATTTTATAGTTCATATTGATAAGAATGGAACAATAGAGTATGTTAATGAGTATTCTTTAAAAAATATAGGATGTAAATTAGAAGATGTTTTAGGTAAAAATTATAAAGAATTTGTTGTAAGTTGTAATGAAAATATGGTTGATGAATTTAAAAAATGCAAGGAAATAAAAAGTACTATTATTAGAAATTCAATTAGTATTAATAATTCTAAAATTATTCCCCTTGAAACAATAGTTAGAAAAGTATATGACATTAATGGTGAATTAAGGGGATATATATTAGTATGTAGAAATGTTGCTATAACACAAAAATTAAATAAAATAACAGAAAAATATAATGAAATAAAAGAATACAATAAAATAAGAACTGAATTTTTTGCAAATATGTCTCATGAATTAAGAACTCCTATAAATATTATATATTCATGTATTCAATTGCTAAATGGAAAAGAATCTGATAAAAATGAGCTTAACAAATATTATCATAAGTACTCTAAAACTATAAAACAAAATTGTTTTAGAATACTAAGATTGGTAAATAATATTATAGATGTAAGTAAATATGATACAAAAAACACAAAACTTGAGTTCGTTAATCATGATATAGTAAGTTTAGTTGAAGATATAACATTATCTACAGTTCCTTATGTAGAGGCAAAAAAATTAAATATTACCTTTGATACGTCAATTGAAGAACTTGAAATAAAGTGCAATGTTGAAAATATTGAAAGAGTTATATTAAATTTAATTTCTAATGCAATTAAATTTACAAAAGAAGGTGGAAGTATATCTGTAAATATTGATTATGATAAAGATTATGTATATATAAGAGTAAAAGATACAGGAATAGGAATTCCAGAAGAACTTAAGGATATGATATTCAAAAGATTTGTTCAAACTGACAAGTCATTAAAAAGAAAAAAAGAAGGAAGTGGTATTGGTTTAGCTTTAGTTAAATCAATAATAACATTACATAATGGAGAAGTTTATGTAGAATCAACTAGTGAAAAAGGAAGTGTATTTTTAATAAAACTCCCTAATGTAATTTTAGAAAATCAGCCTGTTACTGATTTAAATATTAAATATGAAAATGATAATACAGAAAAAGCAGATATAGAATTTTCTGATATATATGATTAATTATAAAAAAATATTATAACAAAGCATGTTTTGTTATGATATTTTTTATTTTTATGGAAACAATATTTTTAGGAAGGAGGATTTTTATATGAAAAAATTTTTTAAAAAAATAATTTTAATTATGTTACAAGGAATATTTTTTATGGAAATGCTTCCTTGTTCTTTAGCTTATGCAGTTAGTGAAGAAGGAACTATGGAAAATATTGAGGCTAAGTCAGCATTACTTATGGAACCTATATCTGGTAAAATATTATATGAAAAAAATATAGATGAAAAATTTGCACCAGCATCTGTAACAAAAGTAATGACAATGCTTTTAACTATGGAAGCAGTTGATAATAATAAAATATCATTAAATGATGAAGTTACATGTAGTGAAAATGCTAAGCATATGGGTGGCAGTACTATGCTTCTTGAAACAGGTGAAATAAGAACTGTTGAAGAACTTTTAAAAGGAGTTGCTATTGCATCTGGAAATGATGCGGCTGTAGCATTAGCTGAATATTTAGCAGGAACAGAAGGGGAGTTTGTTGTATTAATGAATAATAGGGCTAAGGAACTTGGAATGGAAAATACAACATTTAAAAACTGTAATGGTCTTCCTTGTGAAGGACATTTATCTACT
>JAAYQS010000227.1 GCA_012519155.1 Clostridiales bacterium | reverse complement strand
CATTGATAAGTTTTGCATTTTTTCTTTCTGGTCTTTTTCTTGCCATAACAAAATCCTCCTATTAGTTAAGTTATATTGTACCTTAACCTGGAGGATTTTTCATACACAAACTATTTCACAGTCTCGCTATGGAATTTTAATTGCCGTTTTTTATGTAAAATTATTTGCCGATATTTATGGAAAAGTACTTGCCGTTTACAATATCTACCTTGCAGATTATTTCTCATACTTACCTACCGTCTTATATCTATGTGTTATAACCTTTTAACTAATTATACCAAATTTACGCTAAAACTTACAGCCCTTTTATCTAATAAAAAATACTTCACTGAATTTTAAAAATAATACAGTGAAGTTCCTACGATTTTAATTAATATTACACCTAAAGTATAATCTATTAAAATATTAACAATATGATTTTCAATCAAATATTTCTATTCAAAATGAGCCTTCTCCAATCTACGTTTTGTAATTTCTAAATATTCACCTACATTATCAAATCCAATAAATTTTCTATGAAGCTTCTTTGCAACAACACCGGTTGTCCCTGAGCCACAAAATGGGTCCAATATTATATCATTTTCTTTTGTGGATGCTAATATAATTTTCTCAAGTAAATACTCAGGTTTTTGTGTTGGATGTTTACCCTCTTTCTTTTCTGATGGTTTTGTAAGACTTCCAGTCCACACATCCTTCATTTGTTTTCCACCATTAAGCTCTTTCATATGCTCATAATTAAACAAGTATTTTTCATTATTTTTTCTTGCCCAAAGTATTGTTTCAGTTGAATGAGTAAAACACTTACAGGCTAAATTTGGAGGAGGATTTGTTTTTACCCATGTAATATTATTAATAATCTTATATCCTTCTTGCTCTAATGCCATTCCTATTGAATAAATATTATGTAGAGTACCGGATATCCATATGGTCCCATTTGGTTTTAGAACTTTTTTGCATAATTTAAGCCACTTTCTATTGTAATTATGCTTATCTTTTACGTCTTTGCCCATATCCCATTCAGCTTTATTTACAGAAACCATTTTTCCACCATTGCAGGTTATACCATTGTTGCTGAGAAAATAAGGTGGATCAGCAAAAATCATATCAATACTCTCTAATTTAGTCTTCTTTAGCAACTCAAAGCTATCCCCCAAAAACAGCTTCACCGATGAGTTTTCATAAAATGGTACAAGTTTAGAATTAATAATTTTCTCCATGTTATACCTTATAATTATATATTATAACTTCTTCGCCTTTTCTATTATTCGCATCTGAGTTAATCATTCTTTTTACACTAACTACATCAATATATACTTTATAATTTGTACCATTAAACAAATTTTGATATAGCTCATTAATAAACTCAGTATTATGATTTGTAAGCATGCAATGGCATCCTTTAATAGTTAACTTTTTGAATAGCTCTGCTAATCTGATATGACTGTCTCTATCAAATCCTTCTTTTGTATATGACTCAAATGTTGTAGGATTTAGCGGAGCATAAGGGCTATCTAAAAATATAAAATCACCTTCTTCAGCACCTTTGCAAGCATATTCAAAATCACCATCCAAAACGGTAATAGATTTTAAATATTTTGAAATTTCCATAATATTTTCTGTATTATATGAAGCTTGTCTACTATTGTTATATGGAACGTTAAACAACCCTTTTCCATTTACCCGATAAAGCCCATTAAAACAATGCTTATTAATAAAGATAAACATTGCAGCCAATTCAACATCGAAATCCTCTTGCATCAATTTATCATTATACTTCTGTCTAATATCATAATAATAAGCTTTTCCATCCTCAGGTATATTGCTGTCCAATTCTTCTATAGCTTTTATTAGTTCTATTGGTGACTTTTTAACTTGTCTGTAAGCATTAATAAGTGATTTATTAATATCATTAATTATTGCATTCTTAGGCTGTAAATTAAATAATACCGCTCCACCACCTACAAATGGCTCAAAATATCTGTTGTAATTACTTGGCATTCTTAATCGTATTTCACCAATTAACTGTCTTTTTCCACCTGCCCATTTAACAAATGGAGATATATTTAAATTATTCATATTAACACCGTTACTTTCTATATACTATAAATATTATAAACTTATTTAGCTGGAATAACAATTGATAATTTATTTTTCAAATACAAAGATATATTCATGCGCTAATAATAAGAAAGTATAATATTGCTTTTTCCAATACTTTGACGATTTGCAATTGTGCTGTTCTTTTATAATAATTTCTTTTGACTTAAATCCAGCATTTAAGAAACATTCCATAGTTTTAAATGCTAAAGGAATAATGCAACCATTCTTTCGAGTATCTCCCATCATAATTGCACACACTTTGCCTTTTCTTAAAATTCTATATGATTCACGGGCAACTTTTTGCATTTCAACAATGAATTCATTTGAATCTAATAAAGAAATATCATCTATATTGTCTACGCTATATTTTATAATATTTACATAGGGTGGATGAGTACATATTAAATCAATGCTTTCGTCTTTTAAGCAACTTAAATTTCTCGCATCCCCACATTTAACAAAAACTTTACTATTTACATCACAACCAAAATTCAAATTATCTTTACATATTAAAACAGAGTTTTCGTTTACATCTATTCCAATTGCATTTCTACCTAACAGTTTTGCCTCGACAAGTGTTGTCCCACTGCCTACAAATTGATCAAGGACCGATAGTGTCAAGTTACTTTCGGAAAAATAGAATCATTAATCCCTAATTTAAAGTTAAGCACCACGAATAGACTTGAGAAACTCACTAATTATTGACCTCTTACCTATATTAAGAATTTCTAAATT
>JAAYQS010000226.1 GCA_012519155.1 Clostridiales bacterium | reverse complement strand
TTGGTTCCTCTCTTGTTGCATATATGACTGGAATAACAGAAGTAAATGCACTTCAGCCTCATTACAGATGTCCTAAGTGTAAATATTCTGATTTTACGGATTACGGAATAAATAATGGATTTGATTTGCCAGATAAAACTTGTCCTGTATGTGGCGAGAAGCTTGATAAGGATGGAATGGATATACCATTTGAAACGTTCCTTGGATTTAATGGAGATAAGGAACCAGATATAGATTTGAATTTTTCTGGAGAATATCAAGCAAAAGCTCATAAATATACTGAAGTTATATTTGGAAAGGGTACTACATTTAAAGCTGGAACAATAGGTACAGTTGCAGAAAAAACAGCCTTTGGATATGTAAAAAAATATTATGAAGATAAAAATCAGCCAATTAATAAAGCTGAAATAACTAGAATTGCAAAAGGATGTACAGGAATAAAAAGAACAACAGGACAGCATCCTGGGGGAATTATAGTTGTACCTAAGGGAAGGGAAATATTTGAGTTTTGCCCAGTTCAGCATCCTGCTGATGATCCAGATTCAGATATTATAACAACACATTTTGATTATCACTCTATAGATCAAAACCTTTTAAAATTAGATATACTTGGCCATGATGATCCTACTGTAATAAGAATGCTTCAAGATATAACTGGTGTAAATCCACATAAGATACCTCTTGATGATAAAGAAACTATGTCCTTATTTTATTCAACGGATGCACTTGGAGTAACTCCTGAACAAATACATTCTAAAGTGGGGACATATGGTATACCTGAATTTGGTACTAAATTTGCAAGAGGAATGCTTGTAGATACAATGCCAAAGCACCTTGCTGATTTATTATGTATTTCTGGACTTTCTCATGGAACAGATGTATGGCTTGGAAATGCTAAAGATTTAATAGATTCAGGTGTAATTACAAGTATAAGTGATGCTGTATGTTGTAGAGATGATATTATGGTTTATCTTATTAAAAAAGGATTGCCTAAAGATACTTCATTTAAGATAATGGAAACTGTTCGTAAGGGTAAAGCCTTAAAAGATCCTGAAAAATGGGCCGAATATGAAGAATTAATGAGAAAACATGATGTGCCAGAGTGGTATATAGAATCGTGTAAAAAAATAAAATATATGTTCCCTAAGGCTCATGCTGCAGCTTATGTAATGATGGCTTTTAGAATAGCATGGTTTAAGGTACATATACCAAAAGCTTATTATGCTGCTTATCTTACAATAAGGGCAAAGGCTTTTGATGCAGAATATATGATATTTGGGAAAGAAAAAGTTATAGAAAAAATGAAAGAAATAACAGCTCAAGGAAATTCTGCAGCACCTAAGGACAAAGACATGTATGATGATCTAGAAATAATATTAGAATTTTATGAAAGAGGTTTTAAATTCCTTCCAATAGATTTATACAAATCAGAAGCTACAAAATTTAAGGTAGAAGAAGAAGGGTTAAGGCCACCATTAAATAGTATATCAGGTATGGGAAACGTAGCAGCTGAATCTATATATAAAGTATGTCATGAAGAAACACCAATAAGCTCCATAGATAATTTAAAAAAACGTGCTAAAATTGGTAATTCAACTGCAGACCTTTTAAGAAAATTTGGCTGTTTAAATGGACTTCAAGAAAGTGATCAAGTAAGCTTTTTTGATATGATAAATTAACAAAAAGATAAAATAAAGAGGGGTATGGTTATGTAATTTTCTATTCTTTATGCAATACAGAATATGAGAAATTCTGTATTAGATGATTTTATTTTATTACTTACAAATATAATGGGATCATATGGTCAAATTTGGTTGATTGTGGGGGTAGCACTTTGTATCTTAAAAAAACTATAAGTTGCGGAGTAGCAGTGCTCATATCATATGCATTAGTATTTATTGTTGGGCAATTTGGGTTAAAATAATGAAATAAAAGAGGCTAAAAAATTGTCTTAACAAAATTTTTTAGCCTCTTTTTATATAACATGGTTAACTAAGTATATATTTAGGGATTAACCATGAAGATAGTAGCAAAGTTATAAAACATACTTGAAAACTGCTATAAAGTGACATAATGTTCCAAGCATAATAAATATATGAAATATTTCATGAGTTCCAAATGCACCAATTTTTATCTTGTCTTTTTTAAGAGCATATATAATGCCGCCTACAGTATACATAATTCCACCTAATAGTAGTAAAAACAATCCACCTATTGGAAGAACTTTGGAAATAGGATATATTGCAAATACAGCAAACCATCCAATACCAATATATATAATACTGCTAAGCCATCTAGGACAAGTAACCCATGCAATTTTAAATGCAATTCCTATTATAGAGGCTACTAGGACAAATCCAAATAATACATATCCAGCAGTATTATGAAGTGCTAATAAACAAAAAGGAGCGTAAGATCCTGTGATTAAAACAAAAATCATAGAGTGATCTATTCTCTTAAGAAGCATAATTACTTTCTTAGTAGAAATAACTGAATGATATGTTGCTGATGCTGAATAGAGTAATATACTACCAATGCCAAAAGCTAGTATTGCAGTATATGATAAAGGATTTCCTCCAATTGTTGAAATTTTTATTATCATTGCTATAAGTCCAAATAATGATAATATTGCACCTATTAAATGTGTAATTCCATTTACAGGTTCTCTCAAATATTTTCTCATGATACACCTCCGAAATACGGCAAGTAGTTTTCGAAACTACTTGTTGATATATTTATATTATGATACAGTGGTTATATAATGTCAATTGTTTTTTAGGTCTTTTTATTGACAAATTTTTTAATATTTATAAATAGTATTTTCTTGAAGAAAGAAATAAATACTATTAAAATTAATATATTAAATAGTTTAACTATGCAAGGAGATTAAGAATGAATAAGGATGAAATTTCAAAACTTGTACAAGATGATATATTTCAGCAAAAAATAGATATATCTGAATTTCCAGAAATAGATTTATATATGGATCAAGTTATTCAGTTATTTGAAAGTAAATTATCATCATTAAAAAGAAATAAGGATGATAAGATTTTAACAAAAACAATGATAAATAATTATGCTAAGGCAAAACTATTTATGAAAATAAAAAATAAAAAATATACTAAAGAGCACTTAATTCTTATGAGTCTTATTTATGAATTAAAAGGTGTCCTTTCAATAAATGATACTAAAACTCTTTTAAATGAAATTGTTGAAAGTAAAGAAGATGGTAAGGATTTTGATTTAGAAGGTCTTTATAATGAATATGTAAAAATAACAGATCAGGAAAGTGATTTTATAAAAGATCATTTATTAAAAAGGCTTGATTATTTTTTTGATGGGAAAGAAGAAGAAGATTTTTCATACAAACAAAAATTTCTTTTAATAACAACTGTAGTATCATTAAGTAATATGTATAGGCGTATGGCTGAAACTATGATTGATGAGTTTTTTGGAAAAGAGGATAAAAAATAAATGAAGGATTTTAATGATTTAAAAAGAGAATTAAATAGAATTAACGGAAAAGGGTATAAGGCATATAAAGATTTAGAAGGACAATATGATTTTAAAACTTATATATTAAGTATTGATCATGTTCAAGGAGATCCATTTGCATCACCTTCAAGGGTAAGAGTAATAGTAAAGTCTAACGTTTCTAAGTTTCCATATGAAATTTTTGATAGAAAATACAAAAAAATTGCAGTAGAAGATTTTTTGACAAGGTGTTTTTATAAAAATATAAACATCTATAGTTCAAAGGTTTTTGGATCAGGGAAAAGTGGTGTTATATCTATAAGTAAATGTGATGAAGAAATACTTGAAAGAACTGCAGTAATTATAGATGATAAAGGGATTGAAGCAAGATTTGAAGTTGGATTTCCTGCAAGAGGAAGAAGTGTATTATCTAAAGAATTAGAAAAAATATTATATGAATTTTTACCTAAAATAGTAAAGAACTCATTAATATATGATAATTTGGATAAAACCAGACTTATAAATAGGGTTAAGCTTGTAGAAGATCAAGAATTTATAAGAAGCCAATTAGAAAAAGAAAATTTAGTAGCTTTTATTGCCAATGGTTCAATACTTCCAAGAGAAAGTGGAGTATCTACAAAACCACTTAAAGATGCAGTTAAATTTGAATCACCAGA
>JAAYQS010000225.1 GCA_012519155.1 Clostridiales bacterium | reverse complement strand
TTTAGTAATAAAATTTTTAGCAATAAATTTTTGCTATTTATTTACATTTCATTGAAGTTGTGTTAATATTTACTGGTAATATTTGTAAATGAGGTGGTAAAATGGTTTTTATAAGAGAAACTAATGATTATATTCTTTTAAAAAGAATAAGAAAAATAATTTTATTTATTTTATCAATAATGATACTTACTTTATTGTTTGTAATATCATATTTTGTTACATGTAATTCTTCCTCCATAAACTGTAATCCAACAGAAATACTTAATGAATTTGTTGATGGTGTAAATAGTTATAATGCAAAAAAAATAGTCAGTCTTACAAATATAAATTGTGATAATGTAAGAAATAGTGAATATATAACGGATACTAGTGAGTCTTTAACTAAAAATATAGAAAACTGTAACTTAAAAAAAATATATACTTCTGGAAGTCATCTTGTACTTCAAACTTCTGATTATATTATTTACAACACAACTTTTGACATAACAAATAAATCTGGAGAAAAATCTAAAGAAACAGTTCCAATTATGTTTGTTAAAGATAATGATGGGAAATGGTATATTGATTATTCATCAGTTTTATCTGCTATTAATAGTTAAAGGCGTGCAATTTGCACGCCTTAAATTAAATCTAATAATTTTAATATATCCTTTGCAATATTTCTTTCTGTTCCTTTGTATGGAAAACAATGAATATGAATAGCTGGATTAAAATTAAGTTCGATTATTCCATACTCTGAATTTATATTAGTATAATCGTCTATAATCATATCTACACCACAAATATTAGCTCCAATAGCCTTTGCAGCTTTTATTGCTATTTTCTTAAATTTATCATCAATTAAATCTGTGTAATCTACACTATCTCCACCAGTACTTATATTAGAATTTTCACGAAGATATACTATTTCATCTTTTTTAGGAATATAATCTAAATTTAAATTTCTCTGACTTAAATAAAATTCAACTGTACTATCTATTTCTATTTTTTCTAATGGAGAAGTATAACCATGCTGCCTTAATGGATTTTTATTTTTTATTTTAATTAACTGAGAAATAGTATTTATTCCATCTCCTTTTATATTAGCAGGGACTCTTCTAAGAATTCCTGATACCTTATCTCCAATTACAAGAAATCTATATTCATTACCCTTAATAAATTCTTCTGCCAAAACTGTATTATCATATGAAAAGGCATTTTTTAAAGCTAATATAATTTCATTTTTTGTAGACTCACTATTTAAAATAGTAATACCTTTACCAAAGTTGGTTGACTTAGGCTTTATAACTATATTATGCTCAACTAACATATTAATAGATTTTTCTGCTTCATCTAATGAAAAGAATTCAAATCCCTTTGGTACCTTAATATTATTCTTTCTTAATATTTTTTTGTTACTATTTTATTTTCCATAGCAAGAACTGTTGCATAATTATCCTTAGAGGTTTTTGTAGCCTGTTTTATATATTGTACATTATTTCCATTACTTATACATATAAAATTATCACTTTTATCTAAAATATCTACTTTTAAACCTCTTTTTATAGATTCTTTTATTAATATTTGAGTTGATAATTCCATATCCTCATATCCGTACAATTTATATCTATTATTAAAGGCATCCTCTTTATTTTTTTAGCTATTTCCATAGCAAATGGTATATATCCTTG
>JAAYQS010000032.1 GCA_012519155.1 Clostridiales bacterium | reverse complement strand
TCCTTCTGATTTTTTTATGCAGTTGCCAGACCGCATTTATATTATATCAGAAGGAGTTTTTCTATTATGTACCATAGCTATAAGCTTTACTGAACCCCACGTCTAACGCGGGGTTTTCTAAATACAATAAGGTGATGTCAAAAGTTTAACTTTTACATCACCCTGAAACAATTTTCATTATATTTTTGCTACATTGCTTTTCTATAAATTTCTTCAATTTCCTCTTCTGTAAATACTACCGGATTATTTTTAATGCTAGCTGCAGATACCTTAAGGCAATTCTTTGCCATCCAAGGAATATCTTCTTCCGTAAATCCAAAATCAGATAATTTACATTCTAAATCAAGTTTTTTAAGTAGTGTTCTAATTTTAGGAGCACAATCTTCTGCTGTAACTCCTCCAAATATTCTTGCAATCTTTGCAAATTTAAAATGCTCTCCTTTACAAGATGCTTCTATAACTGCTGGTGTTAATGCAGCCAAGCCTTGTCCATGAACAATATCCCTTAAGCCACTTGCAGGATGTTCCATGCCATGAGCTAAAGTAACTCCTGCAGTATTAATTACCATACCACCAATTGTACTTGCTAGTGTTATCTTTTCCCATGCTTCTTTGCTAGCTTTACCTTCATATACATCTACTAAATTATCAGCAATAAGTGATATTGCATATAAACTTAAAGCATCTGTAAATGGTTGTGCAATTTTTGAAGTATATGCTTCTATGCTATGACATAATGCATCAAATCCAACAGAAGCCAAAACCTTCTTTGGCATTGTCATCATACATTCAGGATCTACAATTGATACCTTAGCTACAATAGCATTTGTACGTAGTGATTTCTTATCGCCAGTTTCTGGATTTGTAAGTACAGCAAAGCCATTTCCTTCAGAACCAGTACCACAAGTTGTTGGAATAAGAACTAGTGGTAAAGCTTTATCACTTGTTGATTTATTAAATATATAATCATTTATATTGCCATTGTTAACACTTAAAAATGCAATAGCTTTAGCACAATCCATTATGCTGCCACCACCAATTGCAACAACAACATCACAATTATTTTCCTTTGCAAATAATGCACCTTCTTCTGCTGTTGTTGTTAATGGGTTTTGTTTTACCTTGTCAAAAAGAACTGTATCAATTCCTGCTGCCTTTAAACTATTGTTTACTTTATCATATAAACCAGATTTCTTGGCACTGCTTCTTCCTGTAACAATAATAGCCTTCTTACCATAAGGTTTTGTAAGTTCTCCTACCTTATCGACTTTGCCTGATCCAAATTGAATATTTATTGGAAGGAAATAAGAAAATTCTAATGGCTGTACAGCTTCTTCTTTTACTTCTTCCTTGGCTACTTCAAGAGCTTCTAATGCCATATCAATTTCATCTTTAGCTGAAGAATCCTCATCTATTTCAACATCAATATGTGAAGCAAATTTTTCTTTATATTTTAATTTACATGCAATACCAAAAACTATTCCAAGTATAGACCAACTACCTACAATAACCCATTCCTGCCATACAAGAGAACCTCCTGATTTTGGGATAATATACATTGCAACCATAAATCCTGACATAATAATTGCAATAGCACCTATTAATTTATAATTTTTAACTTTATATGGTCTTTTTAAATTTGGATCTTTCTTTCTTAAAATCATAAATGATATTGCAACCATACAATATGCAAGACAACAACCAAAATTTCCAGCATCCATAACCCAAACAAGCATTTTACGACCACAAAGAGGTGCTAAAATTGATAAACCACCTATTAAATATAATGCATTAGTTGGTGTCTTATATTTCTTGTGTAATTTAACAAAGCATCTAGGAATCATATAAGATTCAGCCATAGAATACATGGCACGACTACCACCTATTAAAAATGAATTCCAGCTTGTAACTATGCCACACATACCGCCAACAATAAGTATCTTTGCCATAATAGTACTATTAAACGCCTTAGCCATAGCATCTGCTGTAACAAGTCCTGAAGCTGCTTGAGATGCTACAATGTCAGCATGATTCATTCCATATCCTACAGCTATAATTATTAATGCATAAAATGAAACAGCTAAAATAATAGAAAGAATCATCATTTTTCCTATCTTTTTAAGAGGTACATTAATTTCCTCAGCTGCCTGTGGAATAACATCAAAACCAATAAAGAAAAATGGTGACATAACAGCTACGCTAAGTATATTTTTAAACATACTTCCTGAAGACTCCCCTACAAACAGCTGATCCTGCAAATTTGATACATCACCTGTAATTGCTGATGATACAATTAATAATATACCAACACCACCTATAATAGCAGTTAAAATAGTTTGAAGTATTGCTGCTGTTTTTGCCCCACGTATATTAATATATGTAATAATAATTGCCATTATAATAGCAACTGCAAGCCATGTTGCATAAATATCAAATCCTGCAACAGAATACAAATATCCTTTTAAAAATCCAGGGCAAATATATGTAATAATAGTTGGTAAAGCACAAGCTTCAAAGCATACAACTCCAACATATCCAAGTATTATTGCCCATGTACATATATATGATCCAATAGGTCCCATAGCCTTATAGCTAAATACATGTTCCCCTCCACACTGTGGCATTGCAGATGTAAGTTCAGCATAAGTTAACCCAACAAAAAATATCATTATGCCACCAATTGCAAATCCAACAACAGCTCCAATTACTCCACCTTTTTCTATCCAATCACCTGAGGATACAACCCATCCCCATCCAATCATTGCTCCAAAAGCAATTACAAGTATATCCCATGCACTAAATACTTTTTCAAATTCTGATTTTTTCTTATCCATTTTTTTCACCTTCCTATCGTAGTAACAAATATCTAGCAGAGTTAAATTAAAAAAGAAAAAGGTGCAAAAAACAAACTAAATCTTTGTTTCTTAACACCTTTGTTAAATATCTATATAAAAATTATTCTTCTTCGAATCTCAAATCTATTAATTGCATTATGTATTCTGCAGTTTTATAAATTCCAAGTACACTGCTATCTATTAGCATATGACGATTTTTTCTATCACCACGATAGGTACCTGTTACATATTTATAACGTGAATGAAGCATTTCATCATTATATTTTACCAATTCAGCTGCTTCTTTTTTTGATACATTATTTTTCTCCATAATATTTTGTATTCTAAAATCCTTTGGAGCATATATAAATATATTTAAGCAGTCCTTTCTATCCTTTAATATATAATCACTGCATCTACCAATAATTACACATGATGATTTTTTTGCGAATTTTTGAATTACCTCAAATTGAGTATATATAACTCTGTTAGTAAGATTAGCATACCTTGGACCAAGCTTTGTCTCAAAGCTATATTTTACATTATCCCCAGTATCCGCCTTTTCAACCAATTCCCTATTTACACCAAGCTTTTCTACAACTCCATCAACTAGATCTCTATCATAATATTTTATATTAAGAGAATCAGCAATTATTTTTCCTATTTCAGGGCCACCACTACCATATTCACAGCCAATTGTTATTATGAAATGCTTCATAAATATCGCTCCTCTCTGTATTATTTTATTAATGCCTCTACAGATTCCTTAATTATTTCAAATCCTTTATCACATTGTTCTTTTGTTACTATTAATGGTGGTATCATTCTTATAATATCATTTCCAATAGCTGTTATAAGCATTTTACGATGTAAACATTCATGTTTAACATCTACAGCATTAATACTACCATCAAATTCAACACCTACTAATAATCCTTGATGTCTTACTTCTTTTACATGTGGTAAGGTTGCTAATTTTTCACTAAAATAATCTCCCATTTTTTTAGCATTGCCAGCACAATCTCTATCTAATAATTCATTTACTTCTGCAAGAGCAGCTGCACAACATACAGGATGTCCTCCAAATGTTGTACCATGTGATCCCATTGTAAATGCTTTTGAAACATCTTCTCTAGCACAAATTGCTCCAATTGGCATTCCTCCTCCAAGAGCCTTTGCCATAGATACTATATCTGGTTTTATTCCATAATTCATATAAGACATAACCTTACCAGTTCTACACCATCCTGTTTGTACTTCATCTAGTAAAAGTAATATTCCTTTTTCATCACAAAATTCACGAAGACCCTTCATAAATTCTGGTTTTGCAGGATTTACTCCACCTTCACCTTGTACAGGTTCAATCATTATACCAATAGTGTTTTCTGTACATGCATCCTTAAAAGCTTGGAGATTATTATATTCTGCATAAGTAAATCCTGGAGTCATATCACCAAAGCCTATTTGACAAGCATTGTCAGGTTGGCCAGTAGCACTCATAGCACCAAATGTTCTACCATGGAATGATTTAGCAGCTGTTACTATATTATATTTATGTGGTCCATATTTTTCTACTCCATATTTACGAGCCATTTTAATCATAGCTTCATTTGCTTCTGTTCCTGAATTTTGGAAGAATATTTTATCCATACCAATTGTAGTACATACCTTTTCCGCAAGTAATGCTTGTGGAATTGTGTATGGGTAATTAAATGTTTGCATAATATCTTGACACTGATCTATAATTGCTGCAACTACCTTTTCATTACAGTTACCTGTGCTGTTTACTGCAATACCTGCATAAAAATCTAAATAAGGAGTTCCTTTTTCATCATACATATACATATCTTTTGCAGTTTCTGCAAGAAAATCATATCTTTCATATGTTTCAATCATATATTTATTTACTTTATCCTTTATATCCTGTGCTGTTAATCCTAAATCTTTTAATTTCATAATAATCTCCTCCTAAAATAAAGATTTTGGCCAAAAAATCTAATAAATAAAAAAGAGCAAAGTAACTTACAATTTGTAAGCACCTTTGCTCTTTATGTCTCTTATATTGTACAAATATATATTATCACGCATTTTATTGCATGTCAACAATATTTTGTACTTTTATTATTTTTACTTATATATTAGTATTTTAGCCATTTTAGAGGGTTTTATTTCTATCTATCTATATATTACGAATAAATTTTTGTACATTATTTTAGACATCCTTTGTAAAAAAATATTAATTATAAGCTACAAAAAAACTCATAAAGCTTACTAAAGACTTAGTATTATTTATATACCTATGCATTTGGTCTGATTCAAATCTAAAAACATCTTTCTTTGTAACAATATTTATAGCACCCTGAGATTCAATTGTTACTTCTCCATCAAGTACTGATATATATTCACGAGTCTTTTCTCCATGACCGCCACTTACATATATGCCACCTGGTTCTATATCAATTCTATAAATTTCCACTGTTCTATTATCTTCATAAGGAAAACATGTCCATACCCTATATTGCCCTACAACTTCCTTTATAGGCACTGTTTCCTCTACTGTTACCAGGCAAGAATCCATTGGTGGTGCTTCAATTAAGTCATTAAATTCTATTCTAAGACCACTTACAATTTTTCCAAGTACGCCAATGGATGGATTTGCACTGCCCCTTTCAATTTGAGCAAGCATACTTTTACTTACGCCTGTTTGTTCTGCAACTACATCAAGACTCATACCTTTGGAAGTTCTAATTCTTTTTAAATTAACAGAAATATTATGTGATAAATAATCCATTTAAATCCCTCCCTAATATATAAAATAAAATTGTCATTTTATTTTTTATATATTACATTTATATTTGAATCTTGTCAACAAACTTATTTATTAAAAACTATAAATTGTCAAATCCTTCTATCATTTGTTCTGACAAAGAAATAGTTTTTTCTAGTATATCATGAATAGAACTTATTTTTTCAACATGCGTTTCAGCCTCATTATTTGCATTCTTAATAGAATTCATTATTTCATCTAAATGTTTTACTATAGAATTTAATGTAGTTTTTATTTCAGCTGCTGATTCACTACTTTCATTTGCTAACTTTCTCATTTCAGAAGCAACAACAGAAAAACCACGTCCAGCTTCACCACTCCTAGCTGCTTCAATAGAAGCATTTAATGCTAAAATATTTGAACTAGATGCATTATTACTTACACCGTTAACAACATTAGAAGCATTCAAAACATCATTTTCTATCCTTGATGTCATATTTACCATATTTGATAGCATTGTTGCAAGATTTCCTATACCACTTATTGTATCTTGAATTGAGCTATTAACATCCTTTATTGAATTCTTAAATTGACAGGTAAGTTCTTGCATTTCAGTTTTTTTCTCAACACTATATGTAGCAATAATACATCCAACAACCTCATTACCATCCTTTATTGGTACAAGATTACCTTCCATAGGCTTTCCTACAACTTCTTTAGGTAATATATTGTGTTTTTTATACCTTTAGAAATAACAATATCAAATGCACCAGTAGGATCATAAAATTTTTGACCAACTTCAACAGCTGGTGGAATTGTTGGTGGAATAGAATATCCTCTTACTATACTATCTGTATCCAAAACTGTTATTAATACATCCTTGTCATTTAAGTCTCTAACTAAATCAATATTCTCTATAACATTCTCCAATACCTTATTCATTACCATATACCCCCATTAATATTAAATATATCTCATAATAATGTTACCACACGTATTGCATAAAGTAAATTATACCTCGAAATATATACTTTTTATGCAAAAACTAATTATTTTGGTGTTTTTTAAACTAAAAAAAGATACTGACACTATGTCCAATACTTTATACCATCTTATTTTTTATCCTTATATGCATATCCAAAGTTAATTGGTGGCGCTGTAACGGATACATAAACAAATTCAGTATCCCCATCATTTAACAATCCATGTACATCGTTATCAGCAAAACGAACAACATCACCTGCCATAAACTCTTTCTCTGTTTCTTCTGCAAGTAATAATTTTCCCTTTCCTTTCGTTGCATACCATATCTGCTCTGATGCTTTATGTGTATGTCTTGGTTGACAAGCTCCAACTTCAAGATGTACCTCTGTAATTGTTACCCTTTCACTAGAAGAGTTTTCTGGATTTAGCAATTGTTTTGAAAACACTCCTGGATTTGATAACTCAACTATGTTTTGTCTATTAATAAATTCCATAAATTCTTATTCTCCTTTGCCTTAAAATTGTGTATTGACCAATTTAACAAATTCCAGTTTTTTATATTATGTCTAATTTAAGTAATTATACAATTGTTTTATATATTGTGTTTATGTTGTTTTATAACTTGATGGGAGTGTTTATATGAAGCATCACTCATAACATTCTATCACTGCCAATGTTCCTCCCAAGTACATTTTAACTAATAATGTACATACATTCTAGTCATTTCTGGCTCATTATCCCCTTGCACCATACATAAAAATTTCCAACCATATCTTTCATAAAAACCTGTATGATCTGTAACAAGGTACAAACCATCCATACTCTGTATCTTTGTTAAGATAAGCTTCCATACATTCTAAGTAAGCTTCCTTTGGTATTCCCCATTTAGAGCTAAACCAACTGGCTGCTGCCTCTTTTAGCTCTGGTTGTTCCATCAATGTAATCATTTTATTTTTTCTCCTATTTCATCATTATTTTATCTCAAAAACAATATCGTTGCCATGCAACCACCACAACTGTTAAATACTTTCACATTTCAAGTCTTTGTATTCAATATGTATCTAATATTTCTTTTATGCAAGTATTCCTTTGTGTCCGTCTGACTTCCCCATGTCCTTTTATCAACACTTGTCTTACGCACCTTTAAATTAGCATTAAAAAATACTTATGGTAATATTTTGCGTCATAATACTATATTTGTCAAATAAAGTTTTCTAAGAATATCATCATAAATTAAAGAATATAAAAAGAAATCCCACAAACACAAGGTTTGTGGGATATAAAATACTGTATAAAAGTTTGAAAAACTATCTCTTTGAGAATTGAGGAGCTCTTCTTGCTTTCTTAAGACCGTATTTCTTTCTTTCTTTCATTCTTGGATCTCTTGTTAAGAATCCAGCTTTCTTTAATTCTGGCTTTAAAGCTTCATCAGCTTTTACTAAAGCTCTAGTTACACCATGTCTTATTGCTCCTGCTTGACCAGTGAATCCACCACCGTGTACATTAACAAGTACATCAAATTTATCCTTAGTTCCTGTTAAAACTAATGGTTGGTTAACTATAACTCTTAAAGTTTCTAAACCAAAATAGTTTTCTATATCTCTCTTATTTACAACAACTTTACCATTTCCAGGTACAAGTCTAACTCTTGCTATTGATTTTTTTCTTCTACCAGTTCCCATATATTGAACTTTTGCCATTTTTTATTCCTCCTCCCAAGTTTTATTAGTACTTTAACTCAAGTACTTCTGGTTTTTGTGCTTCATGATTATGTTCAGCACCTCTATTAACTTTTAACTTCTTAAGCATTTGTCTTCCTAAAACACCAGTTGGAAGCATTCTTCTAACTGCTTCTTCAAAAGCAAATTCAGGTTTCTTTTCTAAAAGTTCTTTGTAAGTAGTTTCTTTTAATCCACCTGGGTATAAGCTATGCTTTCTGTATAATTTTTGATTTAACTTGTTACCAGTTAATACAACTTGTTCTGCATTAATAACTATAACAAAATCTCCACAATCAACATTTGGTGTAAATGTTGGCTTATTTTTTCCTCTTAAAATTGAAGCAACTTGGCTAGCAACTCTTCCTAGTGGCTTACCAGCAGCGTCTACGATGTACCATTTTCTTTCAACTTCTTGTGCTTTCGCAATATATGATTTCATCAATTTCCCTCCCTAAGTTTTTGCTTTACTTATCTATATCCAGATCCGGGGCTAGTGGATCTTTATAACATAAATATTTCTAACAACTAGCTTATTATAATACACGCTTACGGGCGTGTCAAGACATTTTTTTAAATTAATTACTAATTATTTCTGTTTTTTATAATTTATTTATTAAAATTAATAATAAACTTTTAAAAGAGTAAGTCCAGATGCTGGTGCACAATGCCCCGCCTTATTCCTAGCACCACTTTTTATTATATCGCCAATAATACTTTCTTTAATCTTGCCTCTTCCTACATCAACTACTGTTCCTACAATTATTCTAACCATGTTATACAAAAAACCATCAGCTGTTATATAAAACATTATTTTAGTACCATATTCACTATTAAATGTTTCTATATGCAAATCAGATATAGTTCTAATTGAAGTTTTTACAGAACTTCCAGATGTCTTAAATGCTTTAAAATCATGTTTCCCAACAAAATGCTCACAGGATTTTTTCATTAATTCTATATCTAATTTATCTTTAACATGATAAACATAATTTTTACTAATTGCTACTTTTTCTAATCTATTAATTATAGTATAGCAATAAGTCTTTCCTTTGCTATCATATCTTGCATGAAAATCCAATGGCACCTCTTCTGACTTTATTATTCCTATATCATCAGGCAATTTAGTATTTATTGCTTCTCTAAATTTTTCTGGAGGCACTTTACTTTCTGTTTTAAAATTTGCCACCATTCCTCTTGCATGAACCCCTGCATCAGTTCTAGAACTTCCAATTAAATTTATATCCTCATTTGTGATTTTAGATATAGCCTTTTGTATTTCCTCTTGAATGGTAGAATTGTTATTTTGCTTTTGCCAACCTCCATAATGTGTTCCATCATATTCTATGGTTAACTTTATATTCTTCATAAATACCTCTTTCAAAAAAAGTTTAAAATCTAATTCTTATATAAATAAAAACTGCTATTATACATCCATAAATTAAAAATGCTATAAAATCTCTTAAGGAAAAAGCTAATTTTTTCATTCTAGTCCTTCCTTCACCGCCTCTATAACATCTAGCCTCCATTGCCATGGCAAGTTCATCAGCTCTTCTAAATGAACTTATAAACAACGGAACAAGTATTGGTATTAAACTTTTTGCCCTATCCATTAAATTTCCTGTTTCAAAATTAGCACCTCTTGCCTTTTGTGCTTTCATTATTTTGTCAGTTTCCTCTGTTAATGTTGGAATAAATCTTAAGGCTATTGTCATCATCATAGCAAGTTCATGAGCCAAATTTTTTCCTATTGGTCTTAATAATTTTTCTATACCATCAGTAAGTTCAATAGGCGAAGTTGTGTATGTAAGCATTGATGTACCTATTATAAGAAATATAAGTCGTAATGCCATAAACCCAGCTATTCTCAATCCTTCTTCATATACTTTTAAGAAACCAAATTGAAATAATAAATTATCTCCAGAATTCATAAAAGCATTTAAAATAGCTGTCAATAAAATCAAGAAAAATATAGGCTTAAGACCCCTAAATATTAATTTTAATGGAATTTTGGCATTGTATATGCAAATTCCTAAAATAGCAAGAACTATAAGATACGCAAAAAATTTATTTATTAAAAATAATGACACTATATATAATAGTGTTATTAAAATTTTTGTTCGTGGATCAAGCTTATGTATAAATGATTCTCCTGGTATATATTGACCTATAGTAATATCCTTTAACATTAGTCTATAATCCCTCCCTACTATTTGTACTAAAAAGTTTTAAAAGTTCTTCTTTTGCCTGTTCAATTGTATATGCATCTTCAGAAACATTAAATCCCTTCTTTTTAAGGGCTTTCATCAAGTATGTCACCTGAGGCACACCAAGTCCAATGCTCTCAAGCAAATCAGATTGTTTAAACACTTCCTTTGGAGTTCCTTTTAATACAATTTCTCCATTATTCATTACAACTACTGTATTTGCAATTTTAGCTACATCCTCCATACTGTGACTTACAATAATAATAGTCATATTGTATTCATCATGAAGCTTTTTAATTTGATCTAAAATTTCATCTCTTCCCTTAGGATCTAATCCAGCTGTTGGTTCGTCTAAAATAAGTACATTAGGTTTCATTGCAATAACTCCTGCTATAGCAACTCTTCTTTTTTGACCGCCACTTAAATCAAAAGGAGATTTATCCTTAAACTTTTTATAATCTAGTTCAACCATTTCCATTGATGATTTTACTCTTTCATGAATTTCTTCCTCAGACAAATGTAAATTTTTAGGTCCAAAGGATATATCTTTTTCAATTGTTTCTTCAAAAAGTTGATATTCAGGATATTGAAAAACAATCCCTACCTTTTTTCTTATTTCTATAAGGTTAGCCTTATCCTTATTAATATCAATATCATCAACCATAACACTACCACTTGTAGGTGTCATAAGGCCATTTATATGTTGAATTAATGTAGATTTACCAGAACCAGTGTGACCAATTACAGCCACAAAATCCCCCTTATCAATTGTTAAATTTATATTATTTAAAGCAACCTTTTCAAAAGGAGTCCCTGGCATATATATATGAGTTAAATTCTCTATCTTAATTGACATATCGCATTCACCATCTCATTAACATTTAAAATTTCATTAGTAATATTCACACCAGACTTTCTTAATTCATATGCAAGTTCTGTGACTTGTGGCACATCAAGACCAAGCTTCTTTACCAATTCCACTTGAGAAAACACCTTTCTTGGAGTTCCATCCATAAATATATTGCCATCATCAATTACTAATATTCTATCAGCTTCTGCTGCCTCATCCATATAATGAGTTATTAAAATTATAGTAATACCATAATTTTTATTTAAATCATTAATTGTATCCATTACTTCTTTTCTTCCCGATGGATCAAGCATAGCTGTAGGTTCATCAAAAATAATACATTTAGGATTCATAGCTAAAACACCTGCAATAGCAATCCTTTGCTTTTGTCCTCCAGACAATAAATGTGGTGCATATCTTTTATATTCATACATTCCAACCTTTTTTAAACTATCATCTACTCTTTTCCTTATTTCATCAGATGGAACACCAAGATTTTCTGGTCCAAAGGCAACATCTTCTTCAACAATAGTAGCAACAAGCTGATTATCTGGATTTTGAAATACCATTCCAGCAGTACTTCTAATATCCCATAACTTATCTTCATTTTTAGTATCAATATTATTAACAATTACAGTTCCATCTGTAGGAAGCAGTAAAGCATTAATAAGCTTAGCTATAGTAGACTTTCCAGAACCATTATGACCTAAAAGTGCAATAAATTCTCCTTGTTTAACATTAAAAGAAATATCATTAACAACATATTCATTTTTATTAAAATAACCATCTGTATTAGTAACACTCACTTCATCATTACTATCTTGACTATTTGTAGTGTATGTATATGATAAATTATTAATAGTAACCATATTATTATCCATAATATTACTCCTTGTTATTTTGTATATACTTTGCAAAATATAAAATTATATCTTCTAAATTATATACATAATATAAAAATTACACAATGTACAATATAAGTATATAAAATTAGGGATTAAGTAAAAACTTAATCCCTTAATTACTAGAAATTACACTAATTCAAGTATAACAACTTCTGCTGCGTCTCCTCTTCTAGGACCTTTCTTATACATTCTTGTATAGCCACCATTTCTTTCAGCATACTTAGGAGCTACATTGTCAAAAAGGTTTTTAACTACAGCTTCTTCTTGAACATAAGATAAAACTTGTCTTCTTGCATGAAGATCTCCTCTTTTAGCAAGAGTAATCATTTTTTCAGCAATACTTCTAGTTTCTTTTGCTCTAGTTACAGTTGTTTCGATTTTACCATACTTTAAGAAGCTTGTTACAAGACCTCTAAGCATAGCTCTTCTTTGGTCTGTAGCAAGACCTAACTTACGATAACCTGCCATGGATTTACCTCCTTACTCATCGTTTAGTTTTAAACATAAGCCTAGTTCTTTTAATTTTCTTTCTACTTCTTCTAAAGACTTCTTTCCTAGATTTCTAACTTTCATCATATCGTCCATAGATCTTGTTGCAAGTTCTTGAACAGTATTGATTCCAGCTCTCTTTAAACAGTTATATGATCTAACAGATAAATCAAGTTCTTCAACTGTCATTTCTAGTACTTTTTCTTTCTTGTCTTCTTCTTTTTCAATCATTATTTCAACGTCATTAGTATTATCAGTTAATGACATAAATAACTTAAAATGTTCTATAAGGATTTTGGCTGATAAGCTAATAGCCTCATCAATCTTTATAGTACCATCTGTCCATATTTCTAAAGTCAACTTATCATAGTCAGTAATTTGACCTACTCTTGTATTATCAACAGTAAAGTTAACTCTTTTAACTGGTGTGTATATTGAATCAACAGCTATTGCAGATATTGGCAATTCATCACTTTTGTTCTTGTTCTGAGTAACATATCCTCTTCCCTTATTAACTGTTAACTCCATATAAAGTCTTCCATCATCATCTAAAGTTGCAATATGTAAATCCTTATTAACAACTTCAACATCACCATCTGTTTTTATATCGTTTCCTGTAACAACACCAGGTCCTTTTGCATCTATATATATAGTTTTAGGGCCTTCGCCATCCATTTTCAAGGCTAAAGCTTTAATGTTAAGAATTAATTCTGTAACATCTTCTTTAACTCCTGAAACAGTAGAAAATTCATGAAGGACTCCATCAATTTTAATTGATGTAGGAGCAACACCTGGTAAAGATGATAACAAAATTCTTCTAAGTGCATTACCTAAAGTAATTCCATATCCTCTTTCTAATGGTTCAACAACGTATTTACCATATGTTCCATCTTCATTAGATTCTATACATTCGATAACTGGCTTTTCAATTTCTAACATACACAAACCCTCCTTAATATTAAAATGGCAACCTTCTTCTGAGGGTAACTGATATTATAAACCTTACTTACTGTATAATTCGACAATAAGTGTTTCATTAACTGGTACGTCAATATCTTCTCTAGTTGGCTCAGCTACAACCTTTCCTTCAAAATTATCTGGGTTAGCTTCTAACCATTTAGGTAAAGCTTTTGGATTTTCTGCAAAAGTCTTAAACTTTTCAGTTCCTCTGCTCTTTTCACATACTGTTATAACATCATTTACAGAAACTTTGTATGAAGGGATATCTACTTTCTTACCATTTACTAAGAAATGTCCATGAGTAACTAATTGTCTAGCTTCATTTCTTGATGCTCCATAACCTAATTTGTATGCAACATTATCAAGTCTTACTTCTAATAACTTAAGTAAGTTTTCACCAGTAATTCCTTTCATATGTTCAGCTTTTTCGTAGTATGATCTGAATTGGCTTTCTAAAACACCGTATATTCTCTTAGCCTTTTGTTTTTCTCTTAATTGAACACCATAGTTAGACATTTTCTTCTTATCTGCTCCATGTTGTCCTGGTGCGTAACTTCTTCTAGCGAAAGCGCACTTATCTGTATAACATCTATCTCCCTTAAGGAATAATTTCATACCTTCTCTTCTACATAATCTACATGTAGCTCCAGTATATCTTGCCATTAATTACACCTCCTATATTCTTAAAATTAAACTCTTCTTCTTTTTGGTGGTCTACATCCATTATGAGGAATTGGAGTAACATCTTTAATTAAAG
>JAAYQS010000224.1 GCA_012519155.1 Clostridiales bacterium | reverse complement strand
TTTACGCAAATGATATATTGTTTTATATTGTTTAAAATAATCCTTATCATTATAATTTTTATCAACAAATATGTTTGATTTGTTAATTTTATCCTGTCGATCTTCTTTACATAAAAATGACTCTTTTAATCTTAAATAAAAAATTTTATCAACCTTTTCTATATCACTATATAAAAGCTTTTGTAATAATAATATACGTTCTCTTCTTCTATTTAATCTTCTTCTTGTACTTCTATATACTCTTCTCTTTTGAGCAGTTTCACCTTCATCAAAAAGCCTTACTCCCCACATATTATTTTTCTTATATTTATATATCTTGTAATTTTCATCATTAACTGCCCAACCAACAGAATTAGTACCAATATCTAATCCTATACTATAATTTTTCACTTTCACTATTGCATTCCTCCCATAAATGTAATATAATTATTTTAGATATTAATACTATCTAAAATAACATAACAAAGTTAAAATAAGTCTTTAGACTAATCGTCTTTTTTGACTGTCCTTTAGAGGACTTAAACTACTATGCAGATAGTAGTTTTTTTTATTAATTATATCATTTATTGTTTTTTTTTTACAAATATTGCGTTATGTTACAATTCAGTTTTATATCCCATGAATATTATTCTGTAAAGAAGATTTTTCTTAAACACATAAATCTATAACTATCTCCCAAAAAATCCACAAAAATAAATACTCATATATTCTAAAAATAGGATAAAATTAAAAGGACTAACTCCTGTATAATACAGAAATCAATCCTTATTAATGTTTAATTAAGCAAAATAATACTTAGTGTAAAAAATTAGTTGCTTTTTTTATATAGATATATTAATCAATTTTTCTTATTTGTCCATATGAGTAAGTATATGTTCCAGTTTCATTAAAATAATAATTTCTACCACCATTACTATCCCACTGTCCATATCCATTATTAAAGCATGCAACAAGTGATTTTTCACTTCCTAGATCTATTTCTGCTTTATATTTATACCCTTCAATATCCATGGAAGGTGTCATCTTAATTCCTGGTACTTCTGTCCATTTACCACCTATTGAATAATGAATATATGGATTATCATATCCATTATAATATATTGTAATTATATTTTTTGCTTTTTTCTCTACTGTTATTGTCTTTGTGACTTTTACTGGTAAACTTTGAGATTCTCTTGCATATGCTGTTATAGTATATACTCCTTCTTTTTCAGGTTTCCATGTTACTTTATTGCTTAAAGATTCATTTAGAATACTATTTCCATCAACATCTAAGTAATAATAATTTGTTCCTTTTCCACCTGTAGTATTTATTGTAAATTCTGTTTCTTGCCCTAACTCAATTTTATCTCCAAGACTTGATATAACAGAAGTTATTTCTAATGGTTTATATTCTTTTACTGTAAAATCTATACTCTTAGTTGCTATCTTTCCAGCCTCATCCTTTGCTGTAACTGTAACTGTGTAATCACCTACTTCTCCAAAATATCCTGCATATGCATTACTTGTATGATATGGTCTCAAATTTCCTGACTTACCTGTAGTATGATTTACATAGTCAAACTTATATTGAACTTCTCCACTTGCATTTACAGTATTAGCAGTAATTATATTTTCATTTCCTGATACAAAACTACTTCCAAGTTTTGATGTAAGTGATTCTATTTCTAAATTCTTTTGTGGTTTGTCTATCTTTGTTATTACTCCATTACAATAAGTATAATATCCTGACTTAAATTCATAGTCATTTCCACCATTATTATCCCATTCACCATTACCATTATTAAAACATGCAGTAATATTTTTTTCATTACCTAGTTCTATTTCCATCATATAAGGATATCCTTGAAGATCCTTTGATTCTGTCATTTTTATCCCTGGTGCATTTGTCCAAGATCCATTTCCTATTTTGTAATGAATATAAGGATTATCATAACCTTTATAGTATATTACAGCTTTTTTCTTTTCCTGTGGTTTTCTATTTACTACTAAGCTATCAATATGAACACTACTTGTTTCTTGTATCAGACCATCACTACTTCTATTTAATATACCATTATTATAATCAATGGATATATCATATTTTCCTTCTACATCTGGCTTAAAGATAATATTTCCATCACTAGTGACTAAAAGATCATTATATTGTGCACCAATTAAATGCTTGCCACCAAAAGAAGTTGCAGTAAATGTTGTATTTCTATTAAATTTAGGAGTAATAACTATATAATCTCCTACATATATATTAGATTTTTTACTAATGGCATATCCTTCATATTCCACTTTTGGTACAACTTTTAAGTTGCATGTTTTTGTAGCTATATTACCATCACCATCAATAGCTTCTGCTACTAAAATATAATCTCCACTATCATTTGGAGTAAACCATGCCTTACTATAATGTGACAGCCCAGTAGATATTGGAACTTTATTTCCATCTTTAATATAATAATATGAATATGTTGTTGTATAATTGTTTAATTTAGTTTTAACTTCTAATTCACAATATTGCCCTACACTTACAGTTTCTCCAGGATTACATTTAAAATCTGAGATAACATCTTTTTCATTATTAACAGTTATTTCACAAGTTTTACTTACTTCATTTCCTTTTTCATCTTTTACATAACAAATAAATTTATACTGTCCCTCAAGTTTAGGTGAATAATACATATAACTACTAGGAGAATAATCTTGTATTAAATTAAATTCATTATTTAAATAATATCCAAACTTATATTGAATTTGTCCACTTCCACCTGAAATATTTATATTAGCATTAATAGAATCTTTTATATTAAATATATTTTGCTCTACATTATTTTTAACAAGAGTAAATTTGTCAATATTAATGTCTGCATCAATTACCTTAAAGTTAACTTTCTTAGTTGCAATTAATCCACTATTATTATCCTTTACTTGTGCTTCAAATACATAGTCTCCAGCCTCTCTAGGATAGTAATATGACAAGCATTGTCCATTACTATTGTAAAAATATAAACTAGTGTACTTTTTTCCATCTTTATATATAGTCGCAGTAGTATCTATTGAATTTTGTGGTCTATTAGCTTTGATAGTTATGCAGTTATTTGAATTAACTTTCATTGATGAATTTTCAGCAATTGAAATAGATTCTATTTGTAAATTTGATTTTACTTCAAAATTCTTAGTTTTCTTAAGTGACTTATTAGTTTTTTTGTCTGTAACATTTGTAGTAACACTATATATTCCTTCTTCTTTAGGTGTCCATAATGCTGAAGTTGTTTTACTTCCATTTAATGTAACTGAAGAATCACTACCTAGCTTCTTTATATCATATGTAACATCATAATTACCAGATCCATTACTAATATATGTACTTAATCTAGTTGAAATTGTAGGTTCAATAATATCGTTACTTGAAATAATATCATTAATTACCAAATCACCTTCTGAAATATTTGTTACCTTTCCATTATCAATAACATATGTACCTCTACTAAATACATAATTAGCCTGATTATTATTATCCCAATTATTTTTGCCATCATTAAAACATGCTGTAACTATTGCATTCTCTGGATATGAAGACATATCTAATGTATATTCAAAATCACCATAGTTACTAGATGATCTTTCCATTTCTTTTCCTGGCAATGCAGTCCAAGTATCATTTCCTACTTTAAAATGAATATACTCTTTATCTGCATTTGATTTATAGTATATTTTTAAAAGATTTTTAGAATTATTAAATTCATAATTATATGTTGTAGCTTGTGAACATACACCTAATGAATTGTATGATTTTACAGAATAAACACAAGAATTTTTTTCTGGTGCAATAGCATCAAATGATGTATCTTGTACATTTCCAATTAACATATCATCTTTGTAAACCAAATAACCTTTAACATCTTTTGAAGCATTCCATGATAATTTCATATTTCCATTATTATTTATTAATGATAAATTAGTTGGAGCTTCAACTGAGCTTTCATTAGTACAAATTGTTATTTCAGGATTATCCTTTGATAATGATATTTCATTTGCTAAATAAGAATCATATTCCTTATTAGAATTATCATCAATAATCTTAATATTTTTAACTGTTAAAATATTATTATCATCTGGACTTGGATCACTAACACTTATCTTAAATCCTCTTTTTAATATATCTTCTGAAGTAACATCTCCATAAATATTTTGAAGATCATAAACAAATGTACCATCACAATAGCCATTATTACCTTCATAATTAGTAGTCTTTCCTTCGTCTCCAGAAAAAGGATCACAAACAAACTTTTTTCCACTTCCATCATTTGCTGTTAAAACTACTTTAGCATCAGAAGCATCCTTATTATTAAGTGTTAAAGATAAATATATACCTCTTCTTTCTGATTCTTTTTCAGGAATTACACCTGTAAATATTGATGAAAATGAATTTCTATAATTAGAATCGTATAAAGTTTTATCTTTATTATAATTAATACTATCTTTATTATTAGCTGCAGATACTTTATTTAAAGCATCATAACTTACCCAATAAAACCCATTATTTCCATAACCAGTTCCCCAAGAATTAGCAATTTTAAATGCTCCTTTTTCACACTCTTCAACTTTACCATCATGATTAATATCAAACCATATGTCGTCATTATAGCCAACAACTGTCATTTCATGTGGTCCAGGTGCATACTCTGTAATTATTTTTGTTACAATTACATCATTTATGTATTTATTATTTTCAGGTACTTCATTATTTTTTTGTATACGCTCTTCTGCAAAATTACTTATGTCTGTTCCAAAAGTAAGAACATGTCCTTCTGCAAGGGCATACTTAATAGGATTTAAATCTTCATCTTTTGGCCCAGTAATATAAGTCTCCTCATTATCATTTAAATAAACAGCATAATCATCTTTTATCCTATGCTTTAAAGCATTTCTCCAAACATCCTCAGTTGGAAAATAACTTGAATAATAATTATCACAATCATAGTTACCTTCTTTATTAATTGGTGCATAATCTAATGTAGCAGTACCATAATACTTTAACCCATAATTAAGTCCTCTAAATTCAGAACTATTTTCACTACTTGCCATTGGTATGCTATAACTCCATCTTGGCGAACATACATTTTTATCTTCTTTGGCTGAAGTGTCATTCATTCTATTGAATTCATAAGTCATAAGGTAGTATATGTTTGCATAATACACGCAAGTTCCGCCAACTTGTGATACTATATCAGGAAAATATTTAGAATTACTATTATCCACAAATGATGGATACTCATATTCATCAGCTGACTTTAACATATTCTGATATTCTTCTGATGAATGATATGAATCATATTTACTTTTTGCATATTCCTCCATAGCAAGCACTTGAGAAGCTTCATCTTCATGAACCATATCTACATTTGAATTTTCTTTTACCTGTAAAACATCATCTGAAGCCTTTACTTGCCTTGAAGGTAAACATGTAAATAACATCAGCGAAGCAATACAAACTGATATTTTTGTTATAATTGTTTTTCTTTTCATATTTTTTCCTCCTTTTCTAACATTTTTATTATACATATATATCATGTACATTCCCAATTTATTTATCGTTTACATTTTATTTATTTTGTTAATATTTTATTAATATTTTATTTATTTTTATAATATTCCATTAATAAATATTATGATACCCTATGTAATGGTCAGTACATTCTTCATCTAATATAAGGATAATAAAGGCAAACCTAACAGATAACTGAGGAACTGCCCCTTCCTACAGGCAACACAAAAGAATTTTAAAAGTTTCATAAATTTGTCAGTAACAAAAAAACACCTTCAATATTGACTACTATGTATATCAATATTGAAAGTGTCTTTAAATAAATTTGTATATCATTATCAAATGATTTTTTCTAGTTCAGAATACCTCTAATCGCCCTATTCTTCCCATCCTTCAGGGAATTCAGCATTGTGATAAACTTCAGTCACATCATCATCTGCATCAAGAAGATCTAACATTTTTTGGAATTTAGCTGCATCTTCTTCATTAATTGCAGTATATGTATCTGGAATTTGCTTAACCTCTGCTTCTAAGAATTCTAATCCTTGATTTTTAAGATTTTCGCATACTGAAGTAAAATCTTCTGGAGTAGTTGTTATTACAAATACTTCATCTTCATCTGCATTAAAATCTTCTGCACCAGCATCTAAAGCCATCATCATTATTTCATCTTCGTCTTTATCTTCTTTTGATATTACAATTTCACCTTTTTCTTGGAACATAAAACTTACGCAACCTGAGTTACCCATATTTCCGCCACCTTTAGTGAAGGCAGATCTTACGTTACCAGCTGATCTATTTTTATTATCAGTAAGAGTTTCAACAATTACAGCAACTCCACTAGGTCCATATCCTTCATATACTATTGTTTCATAATTTACTGAATTCATATCTCCTTCAGCTTTTTTTAATGCTCTATTTATATTATCATTAGGCATATTTGCTGCCTTTGCTTTAGCTATAACATCTCTAAGCTTTGCATTATTGTCAGGGTTTGGTCCCCCTTCTTTAATAGCTATAGCAAGTTCTTTACCTATTCTTGTGAATATCTTTGCTCTCTTAGCATCTGCTTTTCCTTTTTTGGCTTGAATGTTATGCCACTTTGAGTGTCCTGACATGTTGATTCCTCCTATCTTAATATCTTCTAAACTTAAACATTAATATTATACAATATTTTTCTTGAAATTACAAAAAAACTAGGCAGAAACCTAGTTTTAATTGCATTAATTATTCTTCCAGCCTAGTTTTTCTCTAGCTGCCTTAATATCTTTTACTATTATTTTTGCAAGCTCAACTGGATCAGTATTTACAATCATTTTTGAGCCTAAAGTTTCTTCAGAATTCATTAAAAAGTCTTTAACATTTTTTGATCCTTCCACAGGGGCATAAACACAGTGATATGAGTTAACTCCAAAAAGTCTAAAACCAAGAGCTGCTCCTATTCCTTTTTCATTTCCCCATTCTGGACTTGCTAAAGCATAAGGCATGTCCTTAATTTTTGTATTTAATTCAGCTGCAATACCTGCAAATGTTCCTGAAGCTCTTGTATTATCTATACATTCTCCCATATGCCATACTGGAGGTAAATCATCACCTAAAAATGCTCTTAAAGATTCCCCTGCCTTTTCTTTTGCCTCTACTCTGCAATATCCTAATTTTAATAATGGGAATGAGGCACATCCATTAGTTAACACAAGAATATTATTTTCTATTAAATGTTGACAGACATCAACAATAGCTCTTTCATAAATAACTCTTGGATTATTACATCCTACAAGATTTACTATTCCAAGTATTTGACCAGATTTTAAAGCATCAGCTATAGGCTTAAAGCTTCCAAATCTTTGTTTTATGTATTCTACAGAAAATCCTACTTCACCTGTAATTTCATGATTTGGTATAAATTCAGCCATTCCCTTTCTTTCTTCAAAGCTTTCTATAGCTCTTGTAACTATCTTTCTAGCTATCTTTTCAGTATCAGCTACATTAGAATGTCTATGATCATATGCATAATGTTCTGCTCCTCTAAGTCTTGCAGAATCAGATGTAGTAACAACTACAGTTTTAAAACATTTTGCAACATCCATTATACTTGGGAAAACATCTTGTACATCTGCTACCCACAAATCAAGGGCTCCAGTTGCAAGAACAAATTCTGCTCCAAAGGCATTTGCAAGAGGAATTACATTATGATATCTATACATTGCTGATAAACCACTACAACATATTCCATAAAATTGTATTCCCTTAGCACCTTTTGATTTTGCAAGATTAATAAATTCTTCACTTGAACCAATTCTTACAATTTCACTAACTAAAGTTGGCAAATGACCATGAACTGCAATGTTTACATATCCTTTTTTTAATGCACCAACATTTACTTTTGTTGTAGCTCTATCTCCAATACCAAAAAGTGAATCAGTAGCTATTGCAGATCCTACTACTCCAGTATATAAAAATGCCAAACCACATCTTAAAAATTGCTGCATAACATTTTTCCAATCTCCATCTGTTGCACAGCCTGATCTGTGATTTGCTTCAAATGTTTCATGGTATGCACTTATAGGTATAATATCCATATCTCCCCATACTTTTTGTCTTTCTTCTGGTGCCATAGCCTTAAGAGTTTTATATTCTCCTGGATATGCTCTTGATAGATCTTCTAATAAAATATCTGCCACTTTACCTGCTAGATATTTTATATCTTTTCCTTCAGTTTCAATTCCAAAAGCTTTTGATACTTCAAGTATTTTCTTTTCTCCTAAAATAGGAAGATTTAACTTTCCTTCTGATACAAATTTAAGTGATAATATAACATCTCTTGCATGAGCTCCATGTTGTGCTGAACCTGCTGCTATTGCTCTAAGCATATTTCTTGCTACAATTAAATCTGCATCTGCGCCACATACTCCTCTTGTAGCTTTTTTAGTAATTTTACAAGGTCCCATATTACATATTCTACAACAGACTCCAGCAAGGCCAAAACTACATTGTGGTTTTTGCTTGTCAAATCTATCAAAAGTATTGTCTATTCCTAGGTCTTCCATGTGCAAAATAAGCTCTTTAACTGCTGGATCTGGTGTTTTTTCTATAACATCCTGCTTGCTTGCAAAAGTCTTTCTATATTCATTTACAGCTTGCGTATAATCATCAAACTTATCCTCTTCATGATGATGTACATGATCTTCACCAATTAATTTATGGTGGTATTTTACTCTTTCTTTAATCATTATAATTCCCCTTTTTTATTCATAATATGAAGTTTTATATAAAAATTATAACTTATTTACTTTTATACAATCAACATTCACTTTTATTTTTTTAATTTTTTCTATGTAAAATTAAATATAATATTCAATAGCCTCACTATTATTTCTTTCCAAAATATTAAAAATTCTATCCTTCATATTAACTATATGAGTTCTTTCATCTTCTCCATCCTTAAGATTATTATCAAGAATATCACTTATTTTTCCTGGGTTTGGTTTTAAAATAACAATTTTTGTTCCAAGATATGCTGCCTCCTCCACATCATGAGTTACAAAAATAATTGTCATTTTTTCATCTTTCCATATTCTTTTTATATCTTCCTGAAGCTTCTTTCTTGTAATAGGATCAAGGGCTCCATATGGTTCATCCATAAAAAGTATCTTTGGCTTAACAGCTAATGCTCTTGCAATAGATGTTCTTTGCTGCATTCCACCAGAAAGTTCAGAAACCTTATGATTTTTATATTTTTCAAGTCCTACAAGTTTTAAATACTTCATTGCAATATTTTCTCTATCTTTTTTAGGAATTTTAAGTGTTTCAAGTCCAAGTTCTACATTTTTTAAAACATTTCTCCATGGAAGCAATCCGTAATTTTGAAATATTGTAACTCTATCAATTCTAGGTTTTTCTACCTTTTCACCATCTATTAATATATGTCCATCATAAGCTGTATCAAAACCTGCAATCATATTTAAAAGTGTACTTTTACCACAACCACTTTTACCAAGAAGGCATACAAATTCTCCATCCTCTATATTTAAAGATATGTTATCTAATACTTTTTGTTTTACACCAGAATTAGTAAATTCTTTTGTAACATTTTTTATATTAATACTCATTTTATTTTACCTCCTTTAATTACCCCATTTTTTTATTATTGCTTTTTCAAATTTTCCAATAAGTTTATCTAAAATAAGACCAATTATACCTATTAGTATTATTCCAAGAAGAAGCATGTCACATCTTAAATTATTTCTTGCATCTATTATTAAATATCCTAGTCCAGATTGTGCTCCAACCATTTCTCCTGCTACAAGGAATATCCATGCACTACCAAGAGCTATATGAAGAGAATTTGCAATGTATGGAAATATAGCTGGTAAAACTATTTTCAGCATAAATTTAATGCCTCTTATTTCAAAATTTTGTGCAACCTTAATATAAGAATTATCTGACTTTCTAATGGCAGATGCTGTTGATAAAAGCATTGTATAAAATGATGACAAGAAAATTATTACTATAGCTGGAAGGTTACCTATTCCAAAGAAAATCACTATAAAAGGAAACCATGCTGTGGGAGATATTGGTCTTAAAACTTGAAGTATAGGATCCACTATATCAAAAGCCTTTCTATACCAGCCTAAAATAAGCCCTAAAATAACAGCTACTACAACGGCACTTAAATAACCAACTAAAAATCTGTAAAGACTTATTCCTATATAATTAAATAAAAGTCCCTCATTTATTAATTCTATCAATGCCTTAAATACTTCTATAGGAGTTGGTATACCCATTTTTCCTTCTGCAACAGTTTTTGATAGTAAAATCCATATTGCAAAAACTATTAATGTACTTATTGATAAATTTACAGCTTTCTTTTTATATTTATTCATCTCTTTCTGCCTCCTCTAATAATGAGCTATCTACAAAATCATCATAACTTGGTATTTTATCTAAAAGCTTCATTTCACTCATTTCATCACATATTTTTTCATAATCTTCTTTTTCAATTATTAATCTACTAAAGGATATATAATCTAAAGAAGAATCTATAACTTCATCTTGAACTTTTAAAAATTCCTTAGTGTCCTTTTTTGCTACAACCTTATTTTCATCTAACTTTTTAGAGGCTTCTACAAATTTTTTTACAACAGTCTTAGCTTCACTTCTATCATTATTTATTAATTCATTTCTAAGTATAAGAGCGCAGCACATAGAATTTTTTATAATTTCATCTGACTCAAATAAAACTTTTCCATTAGCATTTACAACTGATTTTGAGCCAAAAGGCTCTGCAACACAATAAGCATCTATTCTTTTTTCATATAATGCTACTGGCATTTCAGTAGGTGCAAGTTCTACTATATTTACATCATCAAAGGTCATATTTGCTTCTTTAAGCATTTCATATACTAAAATATTATGAGTTGAAAGTTTATTAGGAATGGCTATTGTTTTTCCTTTTAAATCTTCTACTGTATCAATTTCATTTTTATTTGCAACTACAACATTACCATCAGTATGTCCTAAGCATACTGCACTAATATTAACTCCTGAAGATTTAGCCTTCATTGCAAGTTCTATAAGTGCTGATGCACCATCTATTTTTCCCGAATTTAAGGCTTCCATAAGTTCAGGCCATGAACCAAACTTCACAAGTTCAATATCTTGTCCCATTTCTTTTTGTAATTCATACAATGGTAGTGCATGGGTTATTGGAATGTAACCAATTTTTACTTTTTTACTATTACTTGTTTCACTTTTATTGCATCCCATAAATGAAAAAGAAAAAATTATACACATAATAATCATCATAATGTTAATTATTCTCTTTCTTTTTTCATTCTTATTTAGGTTACTATAATTAGTTTTTATCATATTTATTCACCACCACTTTATTTTTCATATATAAATAGTATGTTTTATATGTTTTGATTATAACTTATTTTGAGCATATGTCAATATTTTTCTAAAATA
>JAAYQS010000223.1 GCA_012519155.1 Clostridiales bacterium | reverse complement strand
GCTAGTCGGGAATTTACGACTGTGGAGTATCATATCAAATGCAAGTAGTTTTTATAACAAAAGCAGATACATTGAAACAGTAAAATTCTTAAAATGTTTATATTTGATTACATTTTAAGTAGCAGAAGCTGAATATGAAGGAAAATGTTTAAAGGGAGAATGGAAAATTGCATTTGATACAAATGAGGATATGCAAGTAGATAGTCAAATATGGTGTGGTAATTTAAAAAGTAAAGATAAAACTAATTAAAATCCTAAGCAAAGGCTTAGGATTTTAATTAGTTTTTATTGCTTATATTCATCTAAATCAATACCAACAAAATTTACAATATTATTTTCATCAAATTTAAATTCGTAAGCATAGCCAGAATAAGAAAATTCGATTTTATCAGAATATTCTTTTGGTTCTACATCAAATTTTGATGTTAATTGATCCTTAGTTAATCCAATTACATTTTCATCATTAATTTTTATCTCTGAAAAATTATGTTTAGATTCGTGAGTATCATCTGTATAAGCATAAAACCAAATATCAGATATAGTACATTCTTCTAAGTTTTTTTTACTTGATGATTTATTAATTAATGCAACTGAAGCAAAATCTTTATCATCTTTTTTTATTACAATACAAATAGATACAAATTTTTTCCCTTCAATTTCAGTTATAGGTGAAAATGCTTTTGAAAATTCGTAAGTATAGCCTTGATCTAAAACTTCTTTTAAGGTAGTTTCACCTGATATTATTGTTAGACCATCAGCATTAACTGTAAGTTTTTCAGAAGTATTAGTTGTGTTACAACCTAATAATAATAAAGATGACATTAAAGCACATAGTAATATTGACAAAAGTTTTTTCGTGTGTATTCCCCCCTAGTAAAGTAATTTATTTATATAATTTTCCAATTATATACTATTAAAAAAGTAGTTATAGATTATTAAAATATTTTGAATTATATTGTATGCCCTATAGTTTCACCAAAGGAAACCTTGCATTCAATTCCTTTAGAACTTTCTCTTAGTATATCTTCATCAATTTCTATTATATCTTTTTTAAAGAAAAGAATTGTAGTAGAACCACCAAATTTAAAATAGCCCTTTTCATCACCCTTATAAACTTTAGAATTAGCATTATATGTTTGGATTATGCTGCCAACACATGTAGCACCAACTTCCACATGAATTATATCTCCAAAGTTTTCAGATTTAAATAAGGACCATTCTCTTTTATTTTGATAAAATAGCTTTGGAATTTTTTCTGTAGCTATAGGATTTACTGAATAATAAGAACCCTTTATAAAGTGATTTTCTAGTGGAGTTCCATTATCAATAAAGTGAAACCTATGATAGTCTGTAGGGCATAATCTTAATATAAGGCATGTTCCCTTATCATATTCTTTATATATAGGATTATAGCCTAAAAGTTCCTTTAGGCTATAAGTTAAGCCTTTAACTTGAACAACATTATTCATATCTATATTTGTATATGCAGTAAGCCTTCCATCACCTGGAGATATTAATATATTTTTATTTTTATCAAAAGGCCTTGCTTCCGGTATAAGTTTTCTTGCAAAAAAATCATTGAAAGATTCAAATTCATTTTGCTTTTTTATTGTAACATTCATATCTATATTAAAATCTTTAACAAAAGAATCTATTTTTTTTCTGCTGCTTTTTGTATCACAATACTTTCCATAAAGTTTTGAAAAAAGTTTCCTTTTAACAAATAATTCTGTTATTCCTTTTCCAATAGGAGATTCATAACACCAATTTAGGTATTTTTCACCTGCAACTTTTTCAATTTCATAAGATTTTTCTTTTCTATTATAGATTTTAATCATGAGATTACTCCTTAATATTAAATAATAATTTAAACAAATATAGTTTATCATAAAGTGACATTATTTGGATGTTTAAATAATGTCACTTTTTTTATCTATTTTTGAGATTCTTTAAAGTCTATGTATTCATCGAAACTCATAGCTCTATCAACTATAGAACCATCATCATGTATATCTATTATTCTATTTGCAATAGTTTGAACAAATTCATGGTCATGAGATGCAAATATAATATTACTATTAAAATCTTTTAAACCATTATTTACTGATGTTATTGACTCAAGATCTAAGTGGTTTGTAGGTTGATCAAGCATAAGAACATTAGCTGTAGAAAGCATCATTCTTGAAAGCATACATCTAACCTTTTCACCTCCAGATAAAACATCAGCTTCTTTTAAAGCTTCTTCTCCACTAAATAACATTCTTCCAAGGAAGCCTCTTATATAGCTTTCTGATTTTTCTTCTGAATATTGTCTAAGCCAATCAACTAAAGATAGTTTGCAGTTTTCAAAGAATTCTGTGTTATCTTTAGGAAAATAAGATGTAGTAATAGTGATACCCCATTTATACTCACCACTATCTGGTTCAAGTTCCCCATTTAATATTTTAAATAAAGTTGTAATTGCAATTTCATTACCAACTAATGCAATTTTATCATTTTTATTTATTCTAAAACTAATATTATCAAGAACTTTAACACCATCTATAGTTTTTGATAAATCTTTTACTTCTAAAATATCATTTCCAACTTCTCTTTCAGGCTTAAATCCTACAAATGGATATCTTCTGCTTGAAGGTTCAATGTCTTCTAAAGAAATTTTATCTAAAAGCTTCTTTCTAGATGTAGCTTGTTTTGATTTTGATGCGTTTGCACTAAATCTTGCAATAAAGTCTTGTAATTCTTTAATTTTTTCTTCTTTTTTCTTATTTTGATCCTTAGCCATTTGAAGTGCTAATTGACTTGATTGATACCAAAAATCGTAATTACCAACATACAATTTGATTTTACCAAAGTCTACATCTGCCATGTGAGTACATACTTTATTTAAAAAGTGTCTATCATGGGATACAACAATTACTGTACCTTCAAAATTAATTAAAAATTCTTCAAGCCAGTTTACTGCTTTTAAATCTAAGTGGTTAGTAGGTTCGTCTAGTACAAGAATTCCAGGGTTTCCAAAAAGGGCTTGAGCTAATAAAACCTTTATTTTTTCTGAACCTGTAAGTTCTGAAACTTTTTTATAGTGATCTTCTGTGCCAATTCCAAGACCCTGAAGTAAAGATGATGCTTCTGCTTCTGCTTCCCATCCGTTAAGGTCAGCAAATTCTGCTTCAAGCTCAGAAGCTTTTATTCCATCTTCATCTGTAAAGTCTTCTTTTGCATAAATAGCATCTTTTTCTTTCATTATAGTATAAAGTCTCTCATTTCCCATAATGACAGTTTCTAATACTTCAAAATCATCATATTTATAGTGATCTTGCTTTAAAACTGACATTCTAGTATTAGCATCAATTATTACTTCACCTGTGTTTGGTTCAACTTCGCCAGATAAAATTCTTAAAAATGTACTTTTACCAGCACCATTTGCACCAATAACGCCATAGCAGTTACCAGGTGTGAATTTTAAATTTACATCTTCAAATAGTTTACGCCCGCCGAATCTTAAGCTTACATTAGAAACAGTTATCAATAATATTCCCTCATTTCATACTTATTTTTACTGTGCAATATTATATCATAAGATTACCCCAAATAGGAGATTTTTATTTATGAAATTGAAAATATTACATGTAATTTATGATAAAATTATTTATAAGAAAAAGATGTTTTGGAGGAAAATATTAATGGATGAAAAAACAAATGTAATGAGAATATTAGATAAAAAGAAAATTAAATATAATCATTATTGCTATACAAATACTGATGCAATTAGTGGTTTAGATGTTGCAACAGTATTAAATCAAAATCCTAGTCAGGTTTTTAAGACACTTGTAACAATTGGTAAGTCAAAAAAATATTATGTTTTTGTTATTCCTGTTGAGAAAGAGCTTAATTTAAAAAAAGCTGCAAAGTGTGTAGGAGAAAAATCTATAGAAATGATAAAGTCAAAAGAATTATTACCTATTACAGGATATATTCATGGAGGATGTTCTCCAATAGGTATGAAGAAAAATTTTACTACTACAATTAATAAATCTGCTGAAGATTTTGATACTATTATTTTTAGTGGTGGAAAAATAGGATATCAGGTAGAGGTTTCATTAGAGGATTTAAGTAAGGTAATAAGATTTCAATTAGAAGAAGTTGTTTAATATACTTCTTCTTTTCTTATATATAATTAAATTTTTGT
>JAAYQS010000031.1 GCA_012519155.1 Clostridiales bacterium | reverse complement strand
TTATTGATTATTTCAGACTTAATATATCCATTAAATGAATATATATATACTTTAACTTCAAATTTGTCCTTATTAAAATAACTTACTATACTTATAAAACTTTCAATTAATTTATCACGATTTTTATAATACAAATTATTCTTATTAATATAACTATCGAGAATAAAAACTATTGTCTCTTTTTTTGAGTTTTTTATATTTTTCCTCATTAATAATTTTTGCCTTTTTGATGATATTTTCCAATTTATTTTTCTTACAGATTCACCAGGTTCATAATCTTTATATTCTAAATCAAGTTCCCCTGCAAATTCATTATTTCCAAAATTATTATAATTACTATTATGCAAAAGCTTTTTACATCCTTTTATGTCTATATTTTTAGGCTTAATATTTATTTCTTTTTCTTTATTTATAATAATATCTTTTTTAAATAATCCAAATAATCCTTTAACACATATAGTTTGTAATTTAATTATCCCAACACCTATATGTGATGCTTCTATATATCTTTTTAAAACTAAATGTTTTTTACCTTCTAAGCAAATATTCTTAATAAAAATTTCATTATTATTTATACATCCTTCAAAAGATATAGTAACTAATAAATTATTTACTTGGAAAATGTTATTATTTTGAATAAAAACACCAAATTCTATTGTATCTCCTCTTGTACAAGAAGAATCATTAATAATAATCTTGCTATTAACTTTTGATAAATATAATTTTAAAGATAATATGTCTACTAATGGAAGTAAAAAAAGAATATATAAAAGCATATATAATTCTTTTAACTCAAAAACATATGTAAAAGCAAAAGTTAACAATAAAATAATTAAATACTTGTAAATCTTTTTACTCATGATAATACCTTGCTATTTTCATGTAATGAACTATTTAATATATCTTTAAATAGATATTTAACAGTAAATCCATCTGAAATAGCCTCTGATGAAAGTATTATTCTATGACCAAGCACTTCATTTGCTATGGATATTATATCTTCAGGTAATACAAAATCTCTGCCACTAATATATGCTTTAGCTTTAGCAGCTCTATAAAGACATATACTACCCCTAGGGCTAACTCCAAGTTCAATTTTATCACTTTCTCTTGTTTTTGAAACTATTGAAATTATTAGATCCTCTATACTGTCACTTACATTTATATTATTAACTTCTTCCTGCATTTTTATAATATCATCAACTGATACAACAGGTTTTATATATTCAAGAGGATTTTTAAATGCATATTTTTTAAGCATTTCCTTTTCCTGTTTTTTAGTAGGATAACCAATTGAAAGTTTAAACATAAATCTATCCATTTGTGCTTCTGGAAGCTTATTAGTACCTGAACTTTCTATAGGATTTTCTGTTGCAATAACCATGAAAATTTTAGGTACTTTTCTAGTTATTCCATCTACAGTTACTTGTTTTTCTTCCATAACTTCAAGAAGACTCGATTGAGTTTTAGGTGATGCTCTATTTATTTCATCTCCTAAAAGAAAATTGCAAAAGGCAACACCTTTTTTATATTCAAAATCATTTGTTTTATTATTATACATTGTAAATCCAGTAATATCAGATGCCATAACATCAGGTGTAAATTGAATTCTATTAAATGTACCATTTATGGATTTTGCTAACGCTTCAGCACATCTTGTTTTTCCTACCCCAGGAACGTCCTCAATTAGTATATGTCCTTCTGCAAGTAATGCAATTACAATATTTTCAATAACTTCTCTTTTTCCAATTATTATTTTTTCCATATTATCAATAATATCTAAAGCCCTATTCATTATTTACCTCCAATTCTACATATACATATCTATTTTAATTTTACCACATATATACAAAAAAAGCATTGAAACAACTTCAATGCTTTTTGTAAATTTTAATTAATAACTACTTAGAATTTTTCTTTTTTCTTGATAATGCCATATATGGAATAGATGAAACAAGTGCTGCTAAAAATACAACTATTCCTTTATTATCAGAAGTAGGTGAATCATCATCCTTTTTATCGTCATCTGAAGATTGTGGTGCTTTTACAGACAAAGATACCTTACTACTTGTTACCTTATTACCAGCTTCATCTTTTGCAGTTACTGTTACTGTGTAGCTTCCTTCATCTTCTAATTTTAAGTTATAATATTTAGAAGTTTGATATTCTGAAGTGTCTGTACCACTTGGTCCACTTACCTTAAAGCTATATTTTACAGTTCCGCTACCTCCAGTACTTTTAGCTGTAAATTTAACAGTATTACCAACCACTAAATTTACATTATTCTTACTTAATGTAACCTTTAAAGATTCTTGATCTTCTGAAGGATTATCATCTTCATTTGCTGCAATAGTAATAGTTTTTGTTTTTGTTTTACTATTTCCATAATTATCAGTTACATATACCTTAAACTTATATTGTCCTTCTTCTGTAGGTGTCCATGTAACAGAAGATTTGCTAGAATCCTTTATAGTTTCTTCATTTCCATTAGGTCCTGTTACTGTAAATTTATAATTTAAGTCACTATCATCTGCTGTAACATCTGCTTTTATAGTTAATTTTGAATTTACTTTTTTATCACCGTCAACATTTAAACTATTAATTGCTAGTGACTTTTGTTCATCATCTCCTGATGGCTTATCATCTCCTGATGGCTCATCACCTTTATTTTCTTCATACCATAATGAATCAGTTACTGTTTCATTATTAGAATTTTGAACTTCTACATAAATTTTATGATTACCACTTGATGTACCCTTTGATTTATAAGTATTATCTAAAGAATAATTCCTTCCTATACCTTCATCCTGATTAATATCTTTCTTTTTACCATTATCATCAACTTCAAAGAACTTATAGAAAAGAAGTCCATTTCCTACATCTTCACCACCAGTTGCATCTACAGTGAAAGTTACAGAACCATCCTTGTTTTCTTCACCTGTTAGTTTATTTATAACAGGCTTTGATGATGCCTTTACTTCCTCTACTTCATTACTTGCATCTACTGAAATATCATCTGCATATACATAGGAATTAGTTAACAATAAACTTGAACCTAAAGTAGCAATTAATAATGCTAAAGAACCTTTTCTAAATAATTTACTCATTTATATATCCCCCATTTTAATTATTATTTTTATAAGTTTTTACCATTCCCATTAGTGACAGCATCATTGTAAGTGAAATTAATAATACTAGTGTTGAATCAGAAGAATCAGATGTATCATCATCTTTTGATTCAGACTCTTTTATTGTGTATCTTACAGATTCACTTTCAGCAGTATTTCCTTCACTATCTTTAACATAAACTATTACATCATATTTTCCTGCTTCTTCTGGAGCTTCCCACTTTACTTTATTAGCTGAAGTATAGCCACTTGAAATATTGTGTCCATCCTCCCAAGAATCAGTAGATTTTTTGTACTTAAATAGATACTTACATATACCACTATAATCAGAAGCAGTAGCTGATAAAGATATACTATCACCTAAAGATATAGTTTTTGAAGTGCTATTTAATACTACACTTAATTCTTTATCAGAAACATTAGGATCTACTATATTAATTGTGATATTTTTAGTTACTGTCTTTTGTCCATCTGTAACACTTACTTTTAATACATGTTTCCCTACTTCATCACTTGACCATGTAAATGAATTTTTCTTAATAAAACTTGTATAATCTTGTTCATCATTATCGACTATTTCCGATAATTTATATTTCAAATTTGTACCTGTTGCATTTACTGTAATTGTAATATCATCAGAAACATTTGCCTCATTCTTTGATGCTTTTATGCTATTTATTTTTAAGATAGCTTCTTCATCATCCTTTTTAGCATCATCATTGTTATTGTCTTCATCTTCTAGTAATTTAAATTTAAATGTATTTGATACTGTTTTATCTCCATTTATAGCTTCTATATTAAGTACTACTATATCACCTGCTTCTAAACCATCTGCAATATCATTAATATTAATTCCATTTTTTAATTGAGTATTAGAAACTTTCTTTTTAGAACCTGTACCAACTTTATATGTAGCGCTTTCAGCATCCTTAAATTTTATATTTATTGTTGAATCACTATTTATTTCAATAATTTTATTATCACTTATTATTTTTCCATCAGACTTTACAGTAATAGCAGGTTCAACTTTTTCATCATCTGTCTTACTATCATTGTCATTATTTGAGTCATCATCTTTCTTTGAATCATCATCCTTTATATCTGAGTCATCATCTTTTACATCATCAAAGTTTATATCCTCTGGTGTATATAAAACTATTATACCATTTGCAGAGATTTTCCCAGAAACTCTTCCTCCTGATACATTAAAAGATCCACCCGATTCTGCTTGATTTTCATATGTTCCATCTGGAAGTGAGGACTCTACCTCAAATTCACTATCTCTTCCAGTATTTATTATAGCAGTTCCCTTATTACCACGATTTACAACAAGTATCTTAGGATCACCACCATTTCCATTTCCTTGTGCTGTAGATATTTTTTCAGCTTGTCCAACCATTGCATTATGAAATCTATTAACAGCTACTACATTTTTAGATGCAAAATCATCTGAACCTCTTTCTCCCATAGTTTTATATGCTTCACCCTGTGGTGAATTAGCATTTGATCCAAAATCAGTGTCTACTGGTCTATTAAAGAATAATGGTACAACCTTATCCCTTGCAGTCATTAATGCCCATGCCACTTCTCTTCTTGGGGTATCCATGCATCTTGTTGCTCCAGCGTTTGCATAAAGGTCATGGCTTTCTACCCAACTTACATATTTATCATTAGATATGTTATCCATTGAGTACCTTCAGGAATAGAAGTTGGATTTTTTACCCACTCAGCAGTAAGTCCATCTGGTGACCAACTACCTTGAACCATATCTAGCGCTACATTTGTTACACCTGGATCCCTATTAGCACCATCACCTCTAATTTCATCCTTACCTTTTACTTCTTCCTGCCACATAACATAGCCTGTTGCTTGTCTTAAGCAGAAACCATACTGACTTCCTGTAATTCTCATAATGTTAGTATAACCAACTGCATTTGTTCCTGGTTCATCACCTTGAAGTGCCTCACCATAATAAAATAATTTTTTCCCCTCATCAGATGCTGCACTATCTGCCATTCCCATTACTGTTGTCCAAAAGTCGCTTGAAGTTGCTCCTGGTCTTTCATATTTTTCTGGAAGTTCAATACTTTTTACTGCATCAAATCTAAAACCATCAGCTCCATTTTTTACACATTCTTGAAGATATGATCCTATTTTATTTTGAGCTGTTTTTGATTTAGTATCAATATCAGGCATACCTATGCAACAACCTTGTGTTACTTTATCCCTTACTTTCCAATCTGAACCTGTAATTCTATTAGGATCATCTAAGCCAGAACACTTCCTTGCTTCATCATATAATTCAGTATCCACCTTATCTTTATTTTCTGAGCCACAATTAGCTAAATGATTTGCAACTACATCAACTATTATTTTTACCCCATATTTATGTGCAGTTTCGCACATAGCTTTAAATTCTTCTGCTGTCCCTAAATAATCATTACCTAATGTAAAATATGTAGGTTGATAAAGATAATACCATGTAGGCTTATCATTTGTTTGTTCAAGATCAGCTTTTTTCCATGTTTCACCTAATCTACATGCTTGTGCAGGTGATGTTTGTATTGTATTATACCCAGCTTCAGCAATTTCCTTCATATTTTTTCTAATATTATTAAAAGACCAATTCCATGCATGAAGAATAACTCCATCATCAATAGAATCAGGTAAACCGTGATTTGAAACTTGTGATTCTTCAACACTTTCAGTATCACTACTTAATTCTAACTTGTTCTTTGCTAATGCACTTGATGATATCATTGTAAACGAAATCATGATAGATGCCACTAAACACATTAACTTTTTTGTTAATTTACTCATTTAATCCCCCTTATGTAGTAAATATATTTTCTATAATATCATATTATCATATTTTGCTAATTTTAGAAACATATTATGTAATTTTTTTGAACTTTTTATTAAAAAATGCATACACTTATTATTTAAAATAAATGTATGCATTAAAATTAAATTTTATTTTTAATTATTTATTTTTTCTTTTTAATGAAGCTACGATATATCCAAGTGACATAACTGCAAATGTTCCTATTGGTAAAATTCCCTTAGATAAATCTCCAGTATTGTTTCCATCATTATCTTTACCTGGATCTGTACTTGGCTTATCACTATCATCTGGGTTTGTACTTGGCTTATTATCGCTATCATCTGGATTTGTATTTGGCTTATCACTATCATCTGGATTTGTGCTTGGCTTATCACTACCAGTTTGTTCTGCTTTTACATTTACTGTAATCTTACTACTCTTAGTAACACCAGAATCATCCTTAACATAAATTGTTAAAGTATGTGTTCCTTCTGATGTAGGTGTCCATTCAAATTCATTGCCTTCTTTATATTCTCTTAATGTTGCTACTCCACTATTTGATGAATCCTTAAATTTATACTTCTTATCACCTATACCACCATTAGATTCAGCTTTAATTGTTACAGATTTATTTACATATACATCTTGGCTGCTTAATGAAACATTTATTGTTAATTCATCATCAGTTCCATCTTGTGCAGTTCCTATAACAACCTTTTGAGTTTCAGATTCAGTATTATCTTGTGAATCAGTAACATCAACTTTTATAGTATATTCATCAGCTGCTTTAGGAGTCCATGTAACAGTAGATTTTGCAGTTTCCTTACTAAATACTTCATTTCCTTTAGAATCAACTACTGTGAATTTATATGTTAAGTCATCATCATCACTTGTAACATCAGCAGATATTTTAACATCATCGTTAACAACAGTGTCTTTAGTAACATTAGTTTCTATTTTGTTAATCTTTAATACAGAAGTATCTGGTGTGTCTGGTGTATCAGTATTTATTTCGTAAGTTTTTGTTTCACTAACAACATCATTTTGTGAATTTTGAACTTCAACACATATTCTAAACTTACCATCAGTTCCTGGTTTACAAATGTATGTGTTATCAGTTGAATAGTTTTGTCCTATTCCCTTGTCCTGATTTATTTGAACCTTTTCACCATTTTCATCTAAAACATAGAATTTATAGAATAGTAAGTTAGTTCCTACCATACCACCACTAGCATTTACTGTGAAAGTAACAGTACCATTATTATTATCTTTTGCATCAATACTATCAATTACTGGATCAACTAAGGCAATCATATTTTCATCCGAATCTTCAGCTGATGCTGTAATTGCTGTAAATGCTCCTAATGATACAGTAGAAGTAAGTGCTAAAATAGTAATTCCTGCATAAATTGATTTTAAAAATTTACTCATTTATTAATTATTCCCCTTAATTATTTCTAAAATGTGCAAACACAGTTAATGTTTGCACATTAATATTAACTTATATTATTGTCTTTTAAACTTTTTTACAAGTGCTGCTGCAGATGCAACCATCATTGCAACTATTGGTAAAGCCTTTGTAGTATCAGCAGTTGGTGAATCTGGCTTTTCTGGAGTTGTTGTAGTTGATGTTGCAGGTTTATCTTCAGATGGTTTTTGTTCTGGATCTTTCTTTTCAGTAACAGTTATAGTAATTTCTTTACTTGTAATATATTTTTTATTTGCATCTTCATTATTGTCGTTATATTCATCATCTTGTGCAAGTAATATTACATTGTAAGTTCCTGCTTTTTTAGGTGTCCATTCTATAGTATTATTTTCTGAATATCCTTTAGCAACAACATATACTTCTTTATCTGTCCAACTATTTGAAGCTAATTTATATTTAAATTTGAATTTTGGAGTTCCTTGTGCATCTGAAGCGTTAGCTATAAGTTTTACTGAATCTCCTAATTCAATTGTTTCCTTTTCAGAAGTTAATTTAACAGAAAAATCTTTCTTTACTTCTTCAGTCTTAACAGTAACCTTAATTGTTTGTTCTTGTTCTTCTTCACCTGATTTTGCAACTACTCTTAATACATAATTTCCTTCTTCTTCTGGAGTCCAAGTTAATTTATTGCTGCTTTGGAATGCACTATATTGTTCTTCATCATTATCATCTTTTTTAGTATATAATGCATATTTAATATCTTTTCCTGTTGCATCACAAGTAATTGTAACATCTGAACCTAAAGTAACCTTAGTTTTATCAGGAGTAGCTGAATTAAATTTAAATTCATTAACTTTCTTAAATGTATAAACCTTAGTTACTTCTACACCATCTGAATTCTTAGCTTTAACAACAACTGTATTTGTATCTCCTACATTAGAATCTGCTCCTACATAAACAGTTTTACCTTTTGCAATTACATTTTTATTTAATGAAGTTGGAGCATTATCGTCTTTTTGAATTGTAACAGATGCTGCATTTTTAAATGTTAAATTTAATTGTGCTTCATCAGTAAATTCAATAGTTTCATTTTCATCAACAACATTACCATTATATTTAGCTATTATTTCAGCAGGATCAGCTACTACTTCTTTATCTTTCATTTTGAATTTATAAGTATAATTTTGCTTTCCATTTTCATTAGTAACTGTAATTTCAACCTTTTGAGTTTCACCAGCTTCTAAGTTCTTACCTATTACAATTTCAAGACCATTTTCAATTTCATCTTTAACTTCATCATCACTTAAATCTACATCTTCACCATTAAATTTATATGATAAACTATCAACATTTTCAAAGCTTACATTAAGTTTAGTTTCTTTTTCTATTGTAGTTGTACTATTATCTTCAATAGCTTTTCCACCTAATTTAGCAGTAGCTTTTGGATCTTTCTTATCAACTTCTGGATTTTTCTTAAATTTGTAAGTTTCAGTAGCTTCTTTCTCTCCATTTTTAGCTGTAATAACTAAAGTTTCTGTATCATCAATTGTTATTGTATCTCCATCTTTTAATTCAACTTCTTTAGCATCACCAAGCTTGTAAGTAGCAGATTCTGCATCTTTTAAATTTATAGTTACTTTTATACTTCCATCAAATGAAGTTTCTGAATCTTTCTTTAAAGTATCTTTTCCATTTTTAACTGATATTGTTGGAGTTTTCACTTCTGGTGTTTCAGATGCAGATAAATCAACTGTTGATAAAGCAACAAATGATTGTGGTTTTAATGTTCCTGTAATCTTGCCTCCCTTTACAGTTAAAGTTGAACCATCGTTACTAGAATATATATTTACACCATCTGGTAATTCTGTATCTGTTTCTATTGTTTGTTCACTTTCAGTAACATTAGCAAGAAGTAATCCTTTGTTACCACGTGTAGCTTTATACACAGAATCATTAGTATTCTTAACTGTTTCAAGCTTTTCGTCTTGATCTTGCATTTCAGTATGGAATCTATTCATAATAGCCACATTTTTAGATTTAAAATCATCTGAACCTTTTTCACCCATTGTTTTATAAGCTTCACCATTTGGATGATACATATCACCACCAAAATCACCATCTACAGGCCTATTAAAGAATAATGGAACTATATCCTTTCTTGAAGTAAGAATAGCCCAGCATACTTCTCTTTGTTCCTTAGTCATTGCTCTTGTAGCACCAGCATTTGCATAAAGATCATGAGTTTCAAAAAAGCCTACAGCTTTATTTTCTGGAAGAACATAATGGTAACCTTTATCATTTGGTAAATTATAATAATTCCAATCCCCACCAACTTCAGTGCTTAATAAATTCTCATCTACTGTAGGATTCATTACTCTAACTTCACCCTTTTCAGCTTTAGTACCTACTCCACGAATTACATCTTCACCATTTACTTCTTCTTGCCATACATCATATCCAACAGCATATCTAAGAATTTGACCATAATTACTTGCTGTTATTCTCATTAAGCCACTCTTTATATACCCAGGTGCATTTGTTCCCGGCTCATCACTTTGTAAAACTTCCCCATAAGTAAATAATTTTTTACTACTATCAGCTTTTTGAGCTTTTTCTAATACATTTGGCCAAAAATTACTTGATACAGCATTACTTTCAGTTTCATAAGCACTAGGAAGTTCAATACTCTTAGCTGCATCAAATCTAAATCCATCAGCACCATCCTTAACTAATTCTGCTAAATAATCTCCAATAATTTCTTGAGCCTTGCCTCCATCTCTAGTATTTATATCTGGCATACCAATACAACAACCTTGAGTTACTTGTTCCCTATCTTTCCAATTATTTATTCTATTAGGATCTGTTAAACCTGAACATTTTGTTGCTTCACTATATAAATCCGCATCAACTTTATCTGTATGATTTTCATTATTTTCAGTAACATTTGCTAAATGGTTAGCAACAACATCTACAACAATCTTTAAGCCTAATTTATGTGCTTCTTCACACATTTCTTTAAATTCTGCTTCTGTTCCTAAATAATCATTACCTACAGTAAAATATGTTGGTTGATATAAATAGAACCATTTTGGTTTATCATTTGTTTGAGATTTATCTGCATCATTCCAATTAGCACCAAGTCTGCAGGCTTGAGCTGGAGATGTTTGAATTGCAGTATAACCTGCATCTTTTATTTCTTGTAAACTGTCTTTAATATTATTAAATGACCAGTTCCATGCATGAAGCATAACACCTTCATCTACAGTCATGTCACTTGCTTCTGTTTCTTCTACTGTATCATTTGCATCTGATACTTCTAAATTATTGTCATTATCATTTGCAGCTATTGCTGATAATGGAGTTTGCGCCATAACTGTTGAAGCTACTACGACAGTTGTAACAATACTTACTAATTTTTTTGATAATCTTCCCATGATTTTCCCTCTCTCTTTTCAAATCTTGTTAATTTCTTTTTTATTAAAACCTTAAGAGATGAAAACAATTTTCATCTCTTAAGACATAAATCATTTAGCTAATATTATCTAGCTTGTTTAGTTTTCTTACTATATGCAACGTATCCTAATGCCATTGCTCCAAGCACTACCATTGGCATAGCACTTACAGGATCACCAGTAGGTGATTCTGGATCATCCTTTGGTTCATCTGGTTTTTGACTATTAGATACTTTGTATTCATCTATTTTATCTTCAGCTGTATTTCCTTCTTCATCTACTGCTTCAACTTGAATTTTATATGAACCTTCTTCTGCAGGAGTCCATACAAATTCATTAGATGCACCACTTTGTTTTTTCTTGCCATCAACATAGAAAGTATAAGTTACATCACCATCAGCATTAGAAGTTTCAGCTGTAAATTTAACTTCTTTACCAACTTGAATACTATCACTATTAGCTTTTAATGATACCTTTATAGCCTCAGTTGGATCTTCTGGATCAGTAGTAGTGCCACTTTTAGTAACTTTATAAGTTAATTCAGCTGTATTATCATCATTTTCTACACTAGATTCTTCAGAATCATCTGTAATAACCACTTTAATTGTATAAGTGCCTTCTTCTGCAGGAGTCCATGCAAATGTATTTCTGCTTCCTTTTTGAACTGGCTTAGTACTACCATTTATATAGAATGCATAAACTATATCACCAACACCATCTTCTGCAGTTGCTGTAAATGTAACCTTAGTTCCAACTGTTTGTGGAGCTTGTTTATCTGGTTTAAATGAAGCTAATGTAACTGGGTTTTCATCACCAATTGGTGGATCTATAGGAGTTTTTTCATCTACTTTGATTTTAATATCTTTTGAATCTTCATTACCATCTTCATCTTTTGCTGTTACTGTAATTACATAATCTCCAGCTTCAGTAGGTTCAAATACATATTCACTTTCTGATGAATATTTTTGTAATACAGTTTTTCCATCTGAGAATTTATATTGAACATCTCCAGTACCATTTTCAGTCACTACTGATATTGTTGTACTATCTCCAACTTTAATAGTATCACTGCTTGCCTCTACTGATTTAATTGATAGTTTCTTTATTGGTGGTTTTGGATCATCAGCACTAACAGTATAAGTCATTTGTGCTGAATCACTATTTTTACTTTCATCAGTTACCACTACTTTAATCTTGTAACTACCAGCTTCATCTGGTGTCCAAGTACATTTTCCATCTTCAGATTTACCAATTGGAGTAGTTCCTTTAAAGAATTCATATGATAGAGTTCCTGAACCACCACTAGCTTTTGCAGTAAATGTAGTTTCTTTATTAACTTCTCCTTTTGTTGGATTAGCAGTAATTCCTTCAACCTTAGGTGATTCTGGATTATAATCATACCATTTACCATCTAAATACCAACATTCACCTTGTTTCTCAAATCCAGGCATCATATCTGCTGGATCTCTATCTGGACTTGACTCTCCGCAGTTGAAAATTATTTTTGCAGCATCAGTTGTATCATACTCTATTGTATACCAACCATCATCACCTTTTGTCATTGGATCTCCAGGCCATCTTGCACTTAAAGCTGTTTCTGCTGCATCAGTACCATAAACATATGCATTAATTGGATTTGCCCAAGCTGAATTTTTAGCATGAATTATTAAATTCTTAATAATTGGTTTTTCTGCTTTCTTATAAGTGTAAGATTTAGTAACTTCTTCACCATCTTCACCAGTTGCTTTTAATTCTAGTGTAAATGTATCACCAATTTCAGATTTATCAGCAATTGTTATTTTGTCACCATCTTTAAATTCTACTTCTTTTTCACCATTTATTGAATAAGTACCTTTATCAGCTCTCATAACTTTTAATGTTACTGCTAATGGATCTTCATAAAAATCTCCACTTGCTACACTTGCACTAACTACTGCCTTATTAGAAGGTTGTCCTTGTGCTAAAAGAACTACTCCATTATCTCCTGCAACTACATCAACTTTTCCATCAGAAACTACATATTCAGATCCTGTATAGTAATCAATTACTGATGCACTATCATCAAATGTAGTTCCACAGTCTACTTTACATGCTCCAGATTTTCCTGGAAGTGATACTACAACCTTATCTGACACACCATTTTTATCATATACTCTACTAAATGTATATGGCTCCCCAGAAAGTTTTTTATGAGTACCAGCACCTACTGCTATATGCTCACTTCTAAATTGTCCAACTTTTTGCCAATGTGCAAGAATAGATTTATCTATTGAATCCCAGTTCATATTACTTCTTGGGCTTTGTCCTTCTGGGCTACCATCATCTTTTCTTCCAGTTTCATCACCATAGAAAGTTTGAACTCCACCAGGACATAATAGTAATGCTGTTCCTGCATTAGCACTTCTAGCTCCTATAGAAGTATCATGTGATGAAATATAACTTAATACATTAAATGAATCATCCTTATTAATTTCTTGTGCATAACTACTATAAAGTCCATCTAATTCAGAGCCTGTTTTTGAATCATTCTTTTTAAAATCAAAGTTAATCATAGAATCAAATCCATTTGAATAATACTCATCCTTACCTACACCATGATTCCAGTGTTCACCAGTCATCCAAAAATCTTCTGTCCATTTTGCTCCTGGTTTATCTGGATTAGCTTTTCTCCAATCAGTTAGTGCTTTCTTTGAAGCTTTCTTTAAATCTGCCCAACAATCTAATGTAACATGTTTTGCAGTATCACATCTAAATCCATCTACACCATATTTTCTTACCCAATCAGAAAGCCACTTTACTAAATATGTCTTTACACATTTGTTCATTCCATTATCTTTACAGAATTGATCTAGCTCAGATTTTTCTTTTTCCATTTTAGTAGCACTCCACTTATTTTTGAAGAATACTGGCATTCCTGGATCTGTTGTTCCTTCTGTAACTAAATCTGGAAGCCCCTTAGAACAATAAGTTCTTTCATCTCCAGAATCTTCAACACCTGTTGGAGAGTATTTTCCAAATCTATGAGTACCATCTTTGTCCACAACCATTCTTATCCAATTAGGTCCCCAGAAATTATTCCAATCTGCATCTGATAGCAGCATTCCTTTTTTAGAATCACTACCATTTGATCCTTTTGCTGCTTCAATATCATAATCCATCCACCATTTTAAACTACTATCATCTTGATAATAAATATCTTGCCAATTACTATTAAGTCCACCATATTTAAATTCATTGGCATCATATGGATTTGCATAACCTACATGGTTCATAACCACGTCAAATACTACTCTTATACCATGTTCATGTGCAGTATCAATAAATTCTTCCAGTTCTTTTTCTGTACCCATGTTCTTATCCATTTCAGTGAAATCTAAAGCATAATATCCTTCATAAGCATAATGTTTAAATCCACCAGCAGATAATGCACCATGTATTTGTTCATAAGGTGCAGATAGCCATATTGCATCAGTACCTAAATTATCAAAATATCCATCTTCAATTTTTGAAGTTAATCCTTTTAAATCTCCACCATGGAAATATCCTGTTCTTGTATCATAATTTGCCACAGGAGTTCCATCCTTTTTTAATCCTCTATTATAAGAATGATCATTATCAGGGTCCCCATTTACAAACCTATCAGTAATTACAAAATACATGTTAACATTATCCCATGAAAAGACTCTGTCTTCAGTATATACTTTGTCACCCCAATCGCCTTTAGGTTGTTCAAGTGCAGTTTTTCCTACTGGTTCTTGATAAGTAAGATCACCATTATCGTCAACGTTTACTTTTAAGATACCTTCCATGTCGCCATTTTCAACATTTTGAAATAAATCATCTGAATTAGAGCTTGTAGAATCTTTAGTAGTACTATCGTTTACAATAGTATCAGCTGCACTAGCTAAAGTTGTGCTAAATAATGTCATTGACATAGTAACTAATGCAATAAGTCTTTTAATACTTTTTCCTACCATTAATAATCTCCCCCTTAATTTATTTACATAAAAATATGTAATTGAGATAATTAATATTGTTAGTTAATCATTTACATAACATAATTATATAATAAACGTTTTTAGAGTTTTTATCAATAGTTTTTTAAAATTTTGTAAACGAATTTAATAACTAGAATTAACTATTAAATTTGTCATTTTTGTTGCAAGTTATCTTTACAATAAATTTCTTTCAAATATAGTTTTTTATAATATGTTACAAACTTTTCAACTAAATTTGTAAAGCTTACTTTTCTATTCCAATTAAGTATCCTCTCTGCCTTTTTTGCATTACCATGTAAAATACTTACGTTATTAAAATTATTATCACAAGCTTTTACCAGTAACTTTCCATCAGTTTTATTGTATCCATATTCAAAACCCGCTACTTTTTTCCAAACTATATAAATACCAACTTTCACAAATGCAATTTCTATAAATTCTCTAATACTATGACGTTCATTGGTTGATAAAACATAATCTGATGAAACATCCTTTTGCATCATAAGCCAAATACCCTGAATGTAATCTCTAGTATATCCCCATTCTTTCTTATAATCTAAATTATCTATAAAGATAGTATCTTTAAGTCCAAAATATATCATGACAACGGCCTCTGCTATAACTGAAGCTGAATACTTTTCTCTGCATTTTACAGATTCATGGTTAAATAACACCCCATTACAAGCAAACAAATTGTAACATTCTCTATAGCTTTTTGTTCTCCAATAAGAATAAAGATATCCTTTTGAATTTATCAAAAATTCATCCTCAGATGTATCTTCATCTAAAATTTTTTTAAATAATAATTCATTTGATGATTGATAATATTTACTCTTTAATTCATATACACTAATGTACTTTAATATTTTTCTTGTTAAGCTGCCATTACTTTCATATAAATTATAAATTTCATCTGGTTTAAACTTTATTAAAATATGTTCAATATCATTTTCCATAAGATTTAAATATTTAATTCTATTAGAATAGTATACATAATCCTTAAGAAGCTCTTTACATTTAAATATGCCAATTATATCATATCCTTTACTAATTAATAATTCAGATAAATAATATCCATCTTGATTCTCTAACCCAATTATTACTGCTTTTTTCATAGTTTACTTAAAACCTCTCTTCTCAAATTGTACATTTATAACATAAATATATTTTAATATATTTACCATATTTTTACAAATGTTTATTTGAAAATTATTGAGGTTTTATTAATATTAGGCGTAGACCTTGAAATTGTGGATTGTCCATCCATCTCATATAATCAAAATTTTCACAATGAAAAAGTAAAATATTCTGAATTTTTACTTAATTAAGCCCAGGGCATCGGCGACGGCTGACTTAATTCTTAATTTCCTAATTAGTTTACAAATTTAACTACGAAATTAAGAATTAATAAAAAATAAGGATTGTCACATTGAGCAACAATCCCTTAAACTAATTCCAATTATTCATTATATCATCCCAGGCCATCTTACCACATTTTGCTAAGGTAACTGTCCCATAAACACTATTAGGAATATTTTTTGACATTACAGTGAATACAAAATTACCTTTTGACAATCTTATAAAAGCAGTGTCATTTTCTACTCCTTTTTTATCTCCAGTTTTACTTGAAATTTCATATTTAAGATCATCTGGAATATATAGTGCTAGCTTATTTTTTATCTGCTGTCTTGTTAAAATATCTATAAGCATCTCACTATTTTCTTTTGATAAGAAAGTAGCATTTTTTAGTGTCTTCCATATACTACATAAATCATATGCACTTGATATATTTTCTATATCATTTTGCTTATTTCTTTCATCTGTAGTTTTTCTGTTTAGAATTGTATTTTTAAGTCCCATACTTTTAATATCTTCATTTATCCTATCCATTGAAACTATATCGATTATCTTATTTGCAGCTGTATTATCACTTTGTATAAGCATTGCTACTAAAAGTTCAAAAACTGTATATTCTCTTTCACCAAATTCATGAATTATGCCAGTACCATATACTTTATCAGCACTTTCTATTTTAACTTTTTTCATAAAATCTGTTTTTCCTTCTTCTACAGCTTTTATAAGTGAAACTGCTATTGGAAGCTTCATGCAACCAGCTGCAACCATCTGAACATTTTCATTATATCCATAAGTATAACCACTTTTTAAATCCTCAAAGAAAAAGCTATAATCACCAATTCTTGATTCTAAATATTTTTTTATTTCTTTCATAAATAAGCCTCCATAAAGTAATTTATATTTTAATCTCCAAATGACACACCAATTTTTCTAGCCATTTGTACAAGCTCTCCATCAATATCTACTAATTTGTTTTTTTGTCCTATAACATTTTCTAATGAATCACTTGAGATTTTATTTCCCTTTAAGCATACCATCTGACCAAACTTTCCAGAATTAATAAGTTCAGCTGCTGCTACTCCATATCTTGTAGATAAAATTCTGTCATATGTGCATGTTGTGCCACCTCTTTGTATATGACCAAGAACAGTACATCTTATTTCCTGATCATCAATTATTTTTTCAAGATCATCAGCAAGCTTATTGCCAATACCACCAAGTCTAATTGGATCAGGACTGTCTTCAACTACTTTTCTTATAACAACTTCTCCATCTTTAGGTTTAGCTCCTTCTGACACAACTACTATAGTAAATAATTTACCTGAAGCTTTTCTCTCCTCTACCTTTTCTTTTATCTTATAAATATCATATGGAATTTCTGGAATTAGTATAACATCTGCAGATCCTGCAATTCCAGATTCTAATGCAATCCATCCAGCATTTCTACCCATAACTTCACAAAGCATTACTCTATGATGAGATTCTGCTGTTGTGTGAAGCCTGTCTAAAGCTTCAGTTACTACATCAATTGCTGTATTAAATCCAAAAGTAACATCTGTAGATGCTAAATCATTATCTATAGTTTTGGGAACACCAACAACATTTACTCCCTTTCTTGAAAAATCTCTTGCAGATGTTAATGTACCATCTCCACCTATAATAACAAGTGCATCTACACCCTCTTTTTTCATATTTTCAACAGCTACATCAGAAACATCTTTTTTAACCTCTTGTCCATTTTCATTAATTGTATAATCAAAAAGATTATCTTTATTTGAACTGTAAAGAATTGTTCCACCTCTACTTAAAATTCCTGATACAGAATCTAATGTAAGTGGAATAAAGTCATTATTATATAAACCTCTATATCCAAATTTATATCCTATAACTTCATACCCATAATTTAAAATTGCAGTTCTAGTTACAGCTCTTATTACTGCATTTAAGCCTGGACAATCACCACCGCCTGTTAATAATGCAATTTTTTTAACATCTCCTATCATTAATAAATCCTCCCACCCTATGATTTAATTATTTTGCATTGGTAAATAATACCATTAATTTAATAATATCACATGATTTAAGGACTTTAAAGATTTTTTTACCATTTTATAGAAAACGTTAAATATTAATCTACAAACTTTATTATATATTATATTTATGTTATTTATGTTAATTTTAAGTTAATTATTATAAAATTAATCATTAAAAGAAAAGGACTTTTAAAAGTCCAAATCTTAACCTTATATTATTATAACTTTTGTTAAAACTAATATAGCAAGTAATGTTCCTGCAAATATTCTATATATAGCAAAAACTCTCATAGGCTTTTTCTTTAAAAATGCAACAAACTTGTCCATTACAACAATTGAAACTATAAATGCTACAATAAAACCTATAACTAATGCTATCCAACTAGTTGTATTCATAATTGAATAATCAAATTCAAATAAATCCTTAGCTGAAGATCCTACCATAGCTGGTATTGCTAAGAAAAAAGAAAATTCAGCTGCTATTGGTGTTGAAATATCAGCTACCCAACCACCCATTATTGTTGAAGCACTTCTTGACATTCCAGGCCACATTGATAAAACTTGAAATAAACCAACCTTAAATGATTGTTTAACTGTAATATCATCAATAGATTTTGTTTTGTGCTTTCTTTTTCTAAAAGAATTTTCAATAAGTAGTAAAAGTATACCACCAACAATAAATGCTATAATTACATACTTTGGTCCAAATAATGATTTAATCTTACTATAAAATAACATTCCTACCACACCAGCTGGAATTGAAGCTACTATTACGTTTATTCCAAATTTAAATCCTACTTTACCTTCTTTGCCTTTAGTAAAGATATATTTAAAAAATTCCACAACACTGTCTTTTATCTTTTTCCAATATAAAACAACTACTGCCATAATTGCTCCAAGTTGAATGACAACTTCAAACATATCAGCAAATTCGCCTTTAAAATCAATTAGATTGCCTATTAAAATCATATGTCCAGTAGATGATACAGGAATAAATTCAGTTAACCCTTCAACTATAGCTATTATTATAGCTTTCAATACAAACAAAAAATCTAACATTATCTTGTCCAACTCCTTAAACTTGTTATTTACTTTTTACTTTTTAGAATTTTTATAAATTCATACAATAAAAAAATTAAGAAAGTACTATAAAACTACTTTCTTAATTATACTTTTATTATATAAATAATGTCTACACAAATTTAAACATTTTTATAAATCATTACTTATTATTTTCAATTTCAACCTTTGCTTCAACAGCTTGGCCATCAATCAATAATGAAATACTAGTTGTACCTTCTTCAAGTTCAATGTTTTTATATTTTAGTACTTTTTCCATATTGTCATCATTTATTTTCAGATAATATTCATCTAATATTGAATCATCCTTAAATGCACCTATTATATATGCATTATCAGCAGCCTTTTCATCTGTATCCTTCATTATAACTAGATAAGCTTTAGCATCTTTACCATCTATTTTTTTAGAAGGATCAAAATTAAATAAATCTTTATTAGTAGTATATATTGTACAAGGAGCATAACTATTTCCTACCTTTAATGTTATATCCTTTTTGTCTGTAGTATAAGTTATATATGTATTACTTTTTTTGTTATCTAATGTATTGTCAATAGCAATTGTATAAGAAGATAAGTATTTTTTTATTTTATCTTTAAAATCACTTTGAGCAATAGAACCAACATATGTAAGATCATTCATTTTAGCTTGCATAATTTCAATCGCAGACAATGGTTCATCATTTTTTTCTAAATATCCATTATTTACAACATCTATCATAACCCACTTTGAATACTTTGTACTCCAATATTCAACAATATAATAGCTTGGATTTTTTGCATTTTTAGGATCTTCTTTTCTAAATTCACCAACTCGTGAAACTATTCCTTCACATAGGAAAATATCTCTTTGAAGATATGCCATATCTCTTGGTGCCAATTTTTTTCTACCAGCCATATTAGAAATAATGTCATAGCCACTTGTAAGATTACTTTCACTTATATCATCCGAATCAGCAATAGAATTTAATATATCCATACCCTTGCTAATTATATCCTTTTCTGTTGATAAATTTTTTATTGAATCTTTAATTTTATATTCTGCATCAAGCTTTGACAAATCGGATTCTGTTTTTTCAGAACTTAAATCTTCATAAAAGAACTTTATATTATTTTCATTATAAATGCTATCCCAATTTGAAATTGTTATTCCTTTTTCCTTAGAAAAGAACTTTTTATATACAAACATTCCTCCACATAAAATACAGGCTAGTAATATAACTACAACTACTACTTTAAAAAACTTTTTCATATTTACTGCACCTCTCATATATAATCCATTTTTACCACTTTATATTTTCAAACCTTTAATAACTTATATCATATTACATTTATCGTACTTTTACTCATTACCCTTTATATGTTTTTATTAAAGAAAAATAATTTTAATAAAGCATTTCAAATAATAATGGATTAACTGTTGTACTCACATCGTTACCAGAGCTTTTCTTTACTTCTTTTGCTGCTTCATAATTAGCTATTATAACCTTTTTTACTTTTAAATCATCAACAGACTTAATCATTTCATATGCACATTTTAAATTGTATAATCCTCTATCAATATCATTGCCAATTGAAATATAATAACATCCTGCATTATTTAATGCTACTATATCATCATTATCATTTTTATAAGCCTTTCTTATTTCATTAATAACTTCATCCTTTTTGCCTATATCATAATATGCCTTACCAAGAGCTCTATGATATTTAGCTTCATTAGGATCTAAACTTATACATTTATTAATAAGTTCTATTCCTTCGTTAATATCCTTATCTTCAAATTTAATCATTGCCATATTATATATAATTTCTGCACTATCTGGTTCTATTTTTTCAGCTATTTCATAAAACTCATATGCTTTTTCATTATTTGATAATTCATTTTTATAATAATCCGCAAGTTCTAAAATTGCATCACCATTAAATGGTTCTGTAGAAATAGCTTGTCTATAATATGATTCAACTCTTACATTATCTGATTTAGCTTTTGTACTATTTGGAATATTATCTATGTAATTTTTATCATAATCTCTATTAGAATTTACACTCTTAGCTGCATATTCAAGAGCTTTAGAATTATTACCTTTATTTTTATAATATGTAGCAATAATATTTTCATCACTATATGTAGGATCTTCCTTTCGCTCTAATTTTTCTATAATTTGCTTTATCTTATCATTATCTGCACCCTTAAAAAAGCCTTGTTCAATAAGTTCTACTACATAACTTTCTACTTTTTCACTATAAATTTCATTTTTTAAATCATTATATTTACTTGATGACATTGAATCCTCTGAATAATGCTTAAGAAGCCATACTTTGTAACATGGTTCATCTTCATTGTCCTTTGATAATTGCTCAATTTCAGAAAGTAAATTATTAATTGAACTTGATGTTATTTCAGAAACAATATCGTATACTTTTAAATCATTTTTATCTTCTTCCCAGGCTTCCTTTAATATTTCAAGTCCCTTACTATTATCTTGTAATGTTATATACATTTTAGATAAAACAGCTAATTCATATGCAGATTTTTCCTTATCATTTTCATATAAATTATTTAATATGTTTCTTGCACTTTCTTTATCACCTTGCTGTAAATATAATGTAAACATCATTATATTCATATTAAAATCATCCATATTATCTTCATAAAAAGACTTTGCATATTCAAGTGCTTTATTATTTCCATTTAAATATGATAAATATGATACTAAACAACCAAGTTCAGCATCTCCACTTTTATATTGATCTATACCATTTTGTGTTATTAAATTTACTCTCTTTTTTACCACTTCATCTAAAAGTTCATTTGATCTATTTATATCGCCACTAGCAGAATAAACTTCGGCAAGTTTTGCTTCATAATAAGGCCATTCTTGACCACTTTGCATCTTTTGATATTCAGAAATTGCCTTTGAATATTCTCCCTGAAAAAAATACTCTTCTGCTTTATTATTTGTTAGTGATGCTTTAACTTCTGCTTTTGTATTAGTGCCACTATTACACAATGTTACTACCGTAGACCCAAACACCATAACACCTAATATTGTAATTATAGAATCTAATTCTTTATATTTCCCGGCTAATTTTTTATGTGTACAGGATACTTTATTCCAAAAGGATTGTTTATTATCATCTGTATTTTTCATGAAAAGCCTCCTAAAAATTTGAATTTTTACATTATATTAAATTGTTAAAACAATTGATTTTTTAAATAAACAACTCTATTGTATCACTTTTTTTTTGAAAAATCCATAATTGCTTCATTTTTAAATTTGAACTCAAATTTTTACTTCATTTCACTTTCTGTTATTTATCACTTACAACTTTGGTTAATTAATAATTAAGAATTAAGAATTAAGAATTAAGAATTAAGAATTAAGAATTAATAATTAATAATTAAGGATTAATAATTAAGAATTATGGACATTTTGCTCTTTGCCTTGCAAAAATTTTAAATTTATTGGTTATGCATAAAGTTTATGCTATACTTGTTTTTAGAAAGTTTATATTTCTACATTAATTAGGTGGTGACTTTAATTGAAAAAAATCAAAATAAACTCACTTTTAGGAATCTTTTTTTCAAAAGTAGTTTTGTTTTTATCAAAACACATACTAAAAGGTGGTAGTACTTTTCCAGGAACTATTGCCTTAAAATTTGATAAAAATATATTAAAAACTATTTCAAAAGGATATAAGGTAATACTTGTTACAGGTACAAATGGAAAAACAACAACAACAAGTATGATTACAAATATCTTACGAATGAATAAATTTAATGTAATTACAAACAATACTGGTGCTAATCTTTTTAGAGGTATTGTTTCCTGTTTTATAGATAATTATTCTTTTTTTAAAAAGCCTATAGATAATTCTTACGCTGTAATTGAAGTTGACGAAGCAAATGTTAAATTTGTTACTGAATATATAACTCCTGAAATAATTACCATAACAAATTTATTTAGAGATCAACTTGATAGATATGGTGAGGTATATACTACCTTAAATAAAATTCTTGAAGGAATAAAAAAAGTACCTTCTTCTAAATTAGTATTAAATGGTGATGATTCTTTATTTAATAAAATGAATATAAAAAATCAATGTGTATTTTATGGCTTTAATGTTCCAATTGATCCTAATGCAAAGATAGATATTAATGCTGATGCTAAATTCTGCAAATTTTGCAAAGCACCTTACAAATATAATTTTGTAACTTACAACCACTTAGGTGACTTTTACTGTCCTGAATGTGGATTTAAAAGAAACTCTTTAAAATATTCTATAAATAAAATTATAGATATAAGTGAAAATCATTCTAAAGTTCAAATAAATGATTGCACTATAACTATAAGCCAATCGGGAGTTTATAATATATATAATGGTCTTTGCGCATTTTCTATAGCTAAAGAACTAGGAATAAAAAATGATATAATAAATTCTTCTCTTAATAAGCAAGATGCAAGCTTTGGAAGACAAGAACAAATAAAAATTGATAATAAGAACTTAAAAATATTCTTAGTAAAAAATCCTGCTGGATACAATCAATCAATTGATACTCTCTGCTTAAATAATGATAATTTTTCTACATTATTTATGTTAAATGATAATTATGCTGATGGTACAGATGTGTCCTGGATATGGGATGTTAACTTTGAAAAATTAGCAGAACTTAATATAAATGATATTTTCATTTCAGGCACAAGACTTTACGATATGGCTGTAAGATTGAAAACTGCAGGATTAGATGAAAAAAAATTCATTATAAATGAGGATTACGAAAAAATTACAGAAAGTATAAAAAGCAGTAATTCTGATACAATTTATGTTTTGGCAACATATACAGCTATGATTAATTATAGAAAATACTTATACTCTAAAGGTTATATAAAAAAACTTTGGTAGGAGGTACCTTATGGAATTAAATATATGTCACCTTTACCCAGATCTTCTTAACGTTTATGGTGATGTTGGAAATATACTTATATTAAAAGATAGAGCAAAAAGAAGAAATATAAATGTTAATATTATTAATGTTTCACTTAATGATGAATTTAATCCAGAAGAAATGGATATAGTATTCTTTGGTGGTGGGCAAGACTATGAACAATCTATTGTTTCAAAAGACTTAATGAAAACAAAAAAAGAAAATTTATCAAAATATATTGAATCAGGAAAAGTTCTAATTGCAATATGTGGAGGCTATCAATTACTTGGTAAATATTACATAGCTCCAGATGGAGAAAAATTGCAAGGTCTTGGAATTCTTGATATATACACCAATGGCGGTGAAAAAAGATTTATTGGTAATACCATAATTCATAATGATACATTTAATGAAACATACGTAGGTTTTGAAAATCATTCTGGAAGAACATATATAAATAATTTAACTCCTTTAGGAAAATGCATACATGGCTATGGAAATAATGGGGAAGATGGATATGAAGGATGCATATATAAAAATACTTACTGTACTTATTTTCATGGTTCTCTTTTATCAAAAAATCCTGAACTTGCAGACAGGTTTTTAGAAACTGCATTAAAATTAAAATACAACAAAGAGGTAAAATTAGAACCTTTAGATGATTCTCTTGAAATAAATGCAAAAAATTCAATAATAAATAAGTATAGAAAATCATCTTAAGTAATGCTATACTAAAAATGTTTCTAAATAATAAATAATTTATTTTATATATAATATTTTTATGAAAGTTGGGGAGATTATTGTGACCAAAAGAAAATTATTAAAATCATTAGCCCTAGTGCTTACTTTTTCAGTTCTTGCACCTTTTTCAAGCAAGACTTATGCAGCTGATTCTGAACCTTCTATAAAGTCTGAAGCTGCTATTGTGGTAGATTATGATACAGGTGAGATAATCTACGAAAAAAATGCTAATGACAAAAAATTCTTAGCAAGTACAACAAAACTTATGACTGCACTTTTATTTGCACAAAACAAACAAAAAACTGACAACCTTACATATTCTCAAGATGCAAAAAATCAACCTCCATACACTTTAGATAATGACTATATGAAACCCTATAGAAAATCATTAAATGTAGGAGATACAATTTCTGCTGATACAATAATGAAAGGACTTTTGCTATTTTCAGGTAATGATACAGCCTATGTAATTGCTGATAATGTATCTTCTACTTCTCAAGAATTTGTTACTCTTATGAATAATAAAGCTACTGAATTAGGTTTAAAGGATACTCATTTTGAAAATCCTAATGGTCTTCCTGTAAATGGTTCTGATGTTAACTACTCTACTGCTTATGAACTTTCAATTATTACAAAAGCAGCTTATGAAAATGACTGGATAAGAGAAGTTATGTCAATGTCAAATGCTACTGTTACTTTACCTCAAAACACAATTGTTACATTACAAAACAGAAATACTGAATTAAACAAAAATGGCAATATAGGTGGTAAAACAGGAGTAACTGATTCTGCTGGAACTTGTTTTGCTGGCGTATATGAAAGGGACGGCAGAAAATTAATAGGTGTAGTTTTAAAATGCGACAGAAATAATAATGATAAACGTTTTGAAGATTTAAAAAGTATGATGGATTATAGCTATGATGCAAAAAAAGAAACTTTTAAAGAAAAAGGCAGTGAAGTTGGAGATGTAACTCTTAATTATAAGATCTTTGGAGGATTTGGTCCTGAAAAAAGTATTACAGTTCCTGTAACATTAGCTGATGATGTTGAATTATACAAAAATAACATAAACGATAATGAAGCATCAATAAATTTTGATATAGATAATACTAATGCTTGGAAGGCAGCTTCAAATAAAACTGTTCCTGTTACGGTTTCTGTTAAACAATATTCAGAAAAGGTTGATGGTACTATTGAACTTACAAAAGGAACATTAATAAAAGCTAATTTATTAATATATATATCAATAGTTGCTGCTGTACTTGTTGTTATTATATTAATTGTTGTAATTATCAATTTAATAAGAAAAGCTACAGCCAAAAAATCAAGAAGTTCATATGGTAGAAGACGCCGTTATTAAATTTTAACATTAAAAATTTTAATAATAAGATTAAGATTTGTTAATTAATTTAACAAATCTTAATTTTTATGATAGGAGAAATATTTATGAATAAACTTAATTTTAAAGGCAGTGTTATGCTTAATCCAACTCCAGTAGTCTTAATAACTTCCAAAGATAAAAATAACAAGATTAACATATTTACTGCTGCATGGGTAAGTACTGTGTGTACAAAGCCTCCTATTCTTGCTGTTGGTATAAGAAAAGAAAGATTATCCTATGAAAATATAAGAGATTCAAAAGAATGTGTAATAAACCTACCAACTAGAGAAATGGTAAAAATAGTTGATTATTGTGGTGTAAAATCAGGAAGAAAAGAAGATAAAATAAAGCACTTTGGCCTTAAACTTAATAAAGGAATAAACATAGAAACGCCTTCATTAGATCTTAGCCCTATTGCTTTAGAATGTACATTAAAATCTATTACACCTCTTGGTACTCATGATTTATTTTTACTCCAAGTTGTAAATATAAAAGTAGATGAAAATCTAATAGATTCTAACAACAAAATATGTTTTAACAAAGCTAATTTAATCGCCTATTCCCATGGTGAATATTATGGACTTAATTCAAAACCACTTGGTTATTTTGGTTATTCTGTAAAAAAGAAAAAACACAACAAAAAAACTCTAAGGCATAAGCCTTAGAGTCATTTTTATTAATTATTTAAGATAATCATCTTCTACATCTCCACCTATTTGACCAGGTCCATTAAGAACATATACTCTCATATTTGCTTTTCCTTCACATTTAACATCAAGAGTATTATCAGATACAGTAATCTTGTCTCCAGTAACAGCATCTACATAATCTCCATTTGGAATACCAGTAAATGTTGCACCACCTGATATTGTTACACATACAAAGCTATCTGTATTTCCATTTGTGTAACGTCTCTTATATGCCATATTACCATTTATGCCTTCTGTAGAATATTGTCCTCTTCTAAGGGCTGGTATAGCTCTACGAATCAAATTAAGTTTTTGAATGTGTCTAGAAAGAGTAGAATTTAATGTATCTGCTACAGCACCACTTGCAGTGTATTTACCAAAATCAGTGGCAGTAACTTCCCCTTCTAAGTGATCTCCATAATATGCACGTCCAGTTTCAGCTAATGGTGCACAATTACCTTTATCTATTGGCTGGCCTTTTTGGAATTCAATTTCACTACCATAATATATACATGGAATTCCTCTAAATGTAAACATTAAATCAAGATTTTCTGCCCAAGTATCAGTACCACCTGTATACCTCTTGTCATAGCAAAAATCTGGTCCATAGTCATGAGAATCTACATATACAACATTTTTAGTTGAATCATTAAAATATTGATCTTCTTGTTTTGCAATACTAAATGCTTGACCAGCATCTTGGAAGCTCCAGTGCATTTGGAAGTCAATAGCATTCATTCCTGAACTTTGTGAATAATCTGGTTCATGATAGTCATTTCCGTCTAAAAATGCATTATTACTTGTAGGTTGTTTTGACTTATCTAAATGCTCATCATAATGTTTTGCAACTAAACTTTGGTTAGCAGCTTCATTTTTGTCACTCCATCTGCTTAACCAATCATCATTATCTTCCCAAGTATAGAAACATGTAGAAATTGGTGGAGCATCACGGTACCATACATCATGTCCCTTAGTACATATTTCACCAAACATAAAGAACTTATCTCCACCTGCCTTTTGAATTGCAGGAATGAATTCTTTGTTAAATGTTAATCTTGATATATGCTTTACTGTATCAATACGGAATGCATCTACACCCATATTAATATATTTTGTGTAACATTCATTTAAGTAATTGTAAACTGTAGGATTTTCTGTATTTAAATCAAAACAATCATCTGCTATTGTTTTGATTTGGCATCCATAATTATCATAATCTCCACTACCACAGAATCCATTATGATGATAAAGATTATCTGGATCACCATTTCCATTCATTACTATCTTATTTCTATCTTGATAAACAGGTTCAGTTAACTGCTTAATATTTTCTTCTCCCCAGTTAGATGTATGATTATATACAACGTCTTGAATAAGTCTTATTCCCTTTTTATGACATGCATCAATTAAATCTTGATAAGTTGCTCCTGGAGATTCGTATCTTGAATCTACTTTGCTAAAATTATATGCGTGATATCCATGATAATCAAGTCCACTTTTATTTTCAACTACTGGAGTAATCCAAATAGCAGAAAAACCTAATGCTTTAATATAATCAAGCTTATCTATAAGACCTTGGAAATCTCCTCTCCATGCAGGATCATCTTCTGATGTTTGACTATTTTCATCTGAACAGTGAACATTATTTTCTTTGTATCCATCATAAAATCTTGTTGTAATTACAAAATAAATACTTTCATCTCTGAAATCTTCACTCTTTTTATAAGTTCCATCATCTTGTTTGTCATCATCTTTTTTGTCATCATCTTTTTTGTCATCATCTTTTTTGTCATCATCATGCTTATTATCATCTTCATCTGGGTTAGTATCAGTAAATTTACCATCTTTATACCACCATTCTCCAGATGTTCTTGTTAAATCTTCTGTTTGTTCTCCATTTTCGTTAAATAAGAAATTAATCTTAGTTACATCGCTAAATTCGTACTTATACCAGCTGTCCCCCTCAGATTCCATTTCTTTTCCAGGCCAATCTACCTCTTTATTACTAGGTAATGAATTCCAATAATAAATATTAGGATTAGACCAATCTTTTGAATAAAAATGTATTGTTATTTTTGAATTGTCAGAAGTTTTAGATGCACTTACGCAAACAAAAATAGATACAATCATTAAAAAACTTAACAATAATGATAAATATATCTTACTCTTTTTATTCAATTTTATTCCCCCTTATAAATTTTATAATTTAAGCAACGACATTAAGTATATAGTTTACTTATATTATAAATTTTAACTTTTTATTAACTATTAGTCAACAGTATATAATATTATTTAAAATAAAAGATTAATAATTACAACAATATACTTTTGACACATTTTTGACACATTTTGTCTTTATACTTATATTGTAAGGATAAGATTTTTACTCCAATAAAGATACCATTTTACCCTTCTAAAATGGATAACTTCAGTGCTTTTCCCCTATATGCACTGAAGTCTTTTTTTATTATTTTTATTTTGTCATTATTTTGACACAATATATTTATATAATAATAACTGTAGATAAGATTTTTAATTTACCCCTTACAATAAGAAGTATTTATCCCCCTAAATTACTTCTATTAAGACTTTAAACATCCCCCAATATGTTTTAAAGTCTCTTTTTTTATAATTACCTCTAAAAAAAGAGTTGTAAAAATAATTTTTGATTTTTTACAACTCTTTTTATTGCTTAAAATTATCTTTTAATATTTAATTTTTCCTTTTGTTTCTTCTTACATTCATACATAACCTTATCTGCTTCTTCATAAATCTTCCATATTGATTCTGTTGAATTTTTAACCTTTATTGCATATCCATAAGCAATTGACAGTGTGAATTCTTTACTATTTTCACGATTATAACCATTTATCTTATTGTTAAGATCCTCTAATAATTTTTCAATTTCTCCCTTATCAGTTATTGTAATAATAGCTATAAATTCATCTCCTCCCATTCTTCCTACCTGTCCATAAATAGAAAATGTATCCTTTATTATTTGAGCTCCAGCATAAATCATTTCATCACCTATATGATGTCCAAATGTATCATTAACATATTTTAAATTATTTAAATCTAAATTAATTACTGTATAGCTTTCATTAATTTTACCACTAAGAGTTCTCATATATTCTTCACATTTTGTTCTATTTGGTACTTGAGTAAGCTGATCAGTAAATGCTAAATCAAGCAGATTTTCTTGTTCACCTTTCTTGTATATTTTTCTTAACATTCCAATTATATATTTATATACCATAGATAAAACAAAGAATATTATTGCGGCAGGTATTAAACTATATGATAATATAGGCCACTTAAAAATTCCATAAAAATAATATCTAATTACTTCTAAAGTTATAATAAATACTACAAAAAACATGCTAAACAAGAATGATATATCTATATCTTTTTTTATTTTATCTCTTTTTATAATTGAATAGACTACCAAATATATTATATTTATGGCAACTATAATATGAAAAATTGGTAATAAAGCAGCATAATGAGCTATATCAGCAAAATGCATAAACACTGCAACAATATCAAATATAACTAATACTCCTATTAAAATACTACTTATTTTCTTATATACTTTACCAGTTATGAATTCTCTAAAGAAAATCAAAAATGGAATAGAACCTACATAAAATGAAAAATATTCAATACTATTAATAAGCCTCAAGTCATTTGACCATATTTGAAATATTTTATAATGTGCAAGAAGCCATATAGAAACAAATATATATACAGGAGCTATCCAACATAATTGTCTTACTTCAGAATTAATTATAATTTTTAATAATGATAAAATAAATAATACAACTCCAAAAACAAATAATGGCAATGCAACACATATTATTAATAAATTTTTAGTTACAAAAGAATTTATAATATTATCATTTGATTCCATAGATATATCTTCTAAACCTGCAATTTTATTAGGTTCAGTAGCAATAAATTTAATTTTCATTTCTTTGCCTACATATTCATTTTTTATTGGAATCTTATAATACCCTCCTGCAAGACAATCACCTATTTGGTATAAATTATGACCATATGTATATATAAGTTCATCATCAACATATGCATCTATCATACAATATTCAGCCATAATAAGAAGTACATTATTTTCATCATAACTTTTATCAATGTTAATTGTAATTGTCATTAAATCATCTTTTTCTAATGGAATAAAACGTACATCACTCATAGGTATATTTTGTGAAGTACTTCCATTTATACTATAACTTATATAATCATTTAAAGTATTTTGCTTTATGTTAGTTGTAAAATTAGAATAAGCATTCATTTTTATTGTCTTATTAGCTTCAAAAAATAAGAAACAGATAAAACTTATAACAAGTAATATCATGACAAGCCTATATTTTACAACTCTGTATCTATCCTCTTTTTCATTTGAATTCATTTAAAATACACATCCTCCATAAGTATCTAAAATTATAAATATAAAAAGGATCATCATTAGTAACTAGAAAAATATATTCCATCAGTTACTTTACGTTCTTCTCCATCGCTTAAATAATTTATTATATTGCCTTTGTAATATAAAGTAGTTGAACCACCACCATCTAGGTTAAATGCAAACACAGCATTATTTTCCCTTAAAATTTTTATTGCATCCTTCAATTTAAGACCATTTAAATTATCATTAAAATTTCTACCATCAGCTACAAGAATAATATAATTATTACTATCTATCTGGCCTATTATAGTTCTAGGTGCACTTTCCTTATAATTAGTATATTTATATTCTTTACTATTTACTATAAGAGGAGGCCCAAAATGAAATGTTTCTTTAACCTGCCACTTATTTATTAATTCACTTCCAGTATAAGAATACTTAGTTTTTGTTTCTTGTTCTGTGCTGTAAGTATATTCATTATTTTCTCTTTCATAAGGTAAAAATAATTTTCCATCTTTGTCTATTGCCATTGTATATTGAATGGATTTGTTTAAAGGAACCTCCTTTGCATCCTTAACTACTTTATTTATAGAATCACCTTCTTTTGAAAAGCTTGAACCATTTATACCAATAATAGCATTTTTGTCTTTTAAAAGGTCTGATAATTTACTTAATCCATTTTCTGAATCTACAGTTTTCAATTGCACTGATGGATTATTAATATTTATTTTAGCTAAGTAATACTGAGTTTCATATCCTCTATACTTATTTATTTTAACTTCTATATTATCATTTATACTTTCCATAGTTCCAATGAGATAGTTAGTTTTATTATTGCCATCTTCACCAATATATACTTTAATAGCCTTTACTTTTGTTAAATTATCATCAGTTCCAGCTACTTCGCCATTTTTATAATATTTTGACCAATTATCATTTTGATCTAAAATACTATAATAGATATTAAGCTTATCATAATTTCTATTATCATTATAATTTTTATCTCTAAGCTCTATCTTTATTGCCCCAATGGAATTATCAGATATATCTTGTATTCCACAAGCATTTCCACTACTTTCTTCATTCTGCCACTTATCATTATTAATATAAACACTATATGAAACATCAAAATCTTCATCCTTGTTTACTTCTATACTTACAGCTGATATAAAATCTTCTTTACTATAAGTATTACCACTTACACATTCACTAGTACTTTTTTCTTTCTCAAAGCCTTTAGAATTTATAAAGCTTTTATACGTAACCATAGTATCCTCAGGTTCTTTATAAGTCACATTATTATTTTCTTCTAAGGTTACTTCATAAGAATCTTTTGACTCCCAATTATTTAAACTATTAATACATCCTATAAAATTGCTTGTTACAAACAACAATATAGTAGCAGATTCTATAAATTTAATCATCTTGTATTTCATAAATTTCCGCCTATTTTTATCTAATAAATTGCTCTATTATTTTATCCTCTAATAATATACCACAATTTTTAAAACTAATTGTTAACATATTTATAAAAATGTTATGGTTGAAGCAAAAATTAACACAATGTTAATATTTATACACAAAAAAGACTGTTCTTAAAAATAAGAACAATCTTTTATTAGTTAATTTTCATTTTTATTATCCTTTTCTATAAATCCAAAACTGCTAAAAGGATAAACTCTAATTTGCGCCTTACCTATTATTTCACTTTTTTTAATAAATGGATTTTTCCATAACCCTGCATCATCTGATATTGGCCTATTATCACCTAAAAAAAAGAAAGAATCATCAGGAACATAATAAGTACCATCACGTTTATCAGAATTATCTGCATTTACTACATATTTTTCGTCTATTTCTTCTCCATTTACCGAAACTTTTCCATGTGATATTACAATTCTGTCTCCTGGAATTCCTATTACTCTCTTTATTAACGTATCATTTAATTCTTCTGATTTAAATACTACAATATCTCCTCTTTTGATATTACCTGTATTGTATATTCTAGTTACAAAAATCTGATCACCTTTGTTTAATGTTGGCACCATAGATTCTGATGGGATATATGCCTTAAATAAAATAAATTTGTTTATAAGAACGCATAATATCACTGCAAATACTGCACATATTATTAAATCCTTTGCCATTGATTTAGCCTTTTCTTTTTTTATTTTTTCTCTATTTTTTTCAAAGTACTCTTGTTTTTCTCTTTTTTCTTGCTCTATCTTTTTTCTTTCCTGTTCTATTTTTTGTATTTTTTCATTTTCTATTTCTTCTGCTGTTTTATAATTTTCATTTCTAATCATCACATATTCCTTTCTTAAACATAATCAAGCAAAATATTTAATAAATAAATTATAATAAATAATGCTCTTATTTACCATAATATAAAAATTAAAATATTGTTAAACTTACTTGTAATTTTTTTCTCTATAAACTAAAAATATACCTATGCAAACTAATATTAAAGATATTAACACTTTTATATCAAATAAATTTTCCTTAAGAAATATTGCTGAAAGTATGCTTCCAAAAACAGGAACAAGAAAATTAAATATTGATATTGAACTTACTTTATTATATTTTAAAAGCTCAGTCCATAGTGCAAAGGCTACTGAAGATATAAGTGCCATGTATATTAAAAGGCTTGTAGATTTTAATGTAAAGCCAGTAAGTCTTCCACCCAAAACAAAGCCAATGATTATTAAAATAAAACCACCTAAGGCAAGTTGATAACCTGTAGTTATAGTAGGAGATATTTCCTTTGTTATACTTTTTCCATATATAGATGATACAGAAAACATTAATGCAGCTAAAATAATACATCCTTCTCCCTTAAATGTAAAATCACTTCCAAGAAAAAAACTTCCATTAAGGTTAATTATAACAACTCCGGCAAATCCTATTATACAACCTAATAATTTATTAAAACTAATAGAATCATTCTTATAAATAAAATGAGCTAATATTATGCTAAAAAATGTTCCAGTTCCATTAAGTATTGACCCTCTTACACCTGCCACATACGCCATTCCCACATAAAAAAATGTATATTGAAGAGTTGTTTGAATAATTCCAAGAGTTAATACCTTCTTGAAACTTTTCTTATTAAGCATTAAACTTTCTTTTTTATTTATTATTTCAAATAAAAGTACTATTATCCCTGCAATAAAAAACCTAACTCCTGCAAAAATAAGTTTGCCTCCTATATCTGATGATTCAATATTAAAAAGTTCATACCCTATTTTAATTGCTGGGTATGCACTTCCCCACAATATACAGCTTATACATGCAAGTATTACTATGTTTATTTTATTTGTATAAAATTTAACTTTATCCATATTTGTTCTGCCTCCAATATAAAAATTATACCATAAAAAATAAGCCTTAAGCTTTTTGCCTAAGACTTATTTTTTTAAAATAATGGTACTGTATCAATATTAAAGTCCTGCATATACACATTAGCATATGCTTCAATTGAATTTACATATAATTTATTAATGAAATCTCTTCTAATATTAGTAGATTTAGCTTTCATATAACCATTGTATTTTACAATAAAAGTCATTCCTTCTGATTCCACTTTTCCAATAGAGGTAACCTCATCATAATTTAAATTTAAATAATAAGATTTATCACTATTATTGTATGTCATTTTCCATTCATTACTTCTTATTATACTTCCATTATTATTTAATATTCTATAAACTACTACATCACCAGATACATCAATATCATCTGAAATACTTAATTTAAACTTAGCATCTCGCCCATTTGTACAATATACATCTGTTGCTATGCCTCCAAACTTAACTGTATCATGTGTTCTAACTCTAGGTGATGTTTCAGTTGAATTTATACTGATATATCCATCTTTATCCTCTGATTCAATAATACCATGAGTAACAGTTGGATTTATATCATCTATCTTTAAATAAAATACATTGCTGCTTGATTTATCAAATTCATCTGTTACAGTTGTTACTATTTTTACATAATCTCCAGGTAAAGAATTTTTATATACACTTTTAGGTATTGTAACTTTTAATTTTGTATCTGAACTTATAAGACTACCATCATAATTTTCATCTGTATCTGCTATTTTTATATTATTTATAACTTGTCCATTTGCTGTAATATTTACCTTTACTTTATCTAAATCTTCATCTGATGGAGTTGTATAAAAGACATAATCTTCTGATCTTTTTGCATAAACAGGAGAAGTAGTATCTTTTTTTATTTCCTCTTCCACTAAATTTTCATTTTTATCTTTAACTTCTATAGTATTTTCAATATCAGGTCTATGATTTGCACCTCTATATGCCTTTACTATTGTATTTACAAGAAGTCTTAATTCTTCATCTACATTACTAACACCTTCATGTCCAGTTCCTGAATATGTTATATTTCCTTTTGAGTATGTATAATAAAAATTTCTTGAATCATTAGAACTAAAATCACCACCTGCTGCTGCATTGCCACCTGCATGTCCTTGCAATATATATCCTTTGGTTGGAGTAATATTATACCATGGCACTAAATCTTCATCTTCTAAATTTAATTGAAAAAATTGCCTATGTGTTTTTGATACACTTATATACCCTTTATCTTTTACACCTGATAAATCACTACTTCTTGCAGCTTGCTTAGTTAAATCATAAGGATATTCTGTTATAGGTCCATTATTTATGTTTTTTACTTTAAAAGACATAGTAGAATTATAAAGGAATCCTCCACCATTCCAAGTTTTATTATCACCATCTTTACTAAGCAATGTTTCACCATAAGTATATTTTTTATTATTTAATATACTATCATGATATATATTTTTTATTTTGTATGAATATGAATTGGTTTGCTGGTCATACTCATATTGCCTATATAAATTACTTTCATCGCCATTTCTAAAAGGATCAGCATATCTTGATTGCCCTGAATAATCTCTAAATTTTTTTGTAAGATTTACAGCTTTTCCTTTATAAAAAGATAATGTATCATGAGTAAGCATAAGACTATTTCCATCTTTAACAAATTTTTTAATATTTTCTAATGCATTATTATATAAATAATTATCAAAATCTTCATTGTTATAGTTATCACAAAATCCAATAATAATCATTTCATAATTTTCTTCAAGTTTTTTCCAGCCATCAATAGATCCATAATTAATTTCCTTGCAAAATTCATCCGTAGAAATATTATCAATTGTTATATTATAATCATCCTTAATATTACTTAACAAATTTTCAAATTTAGTATTTGATGAAAGCGTAGTACTATACTCTGTTTCACCTTCACCTTCATTTTTATGAGTTACTACATTAGGATAAATCTGCAAAACTCTAATTTTTCTTGCACCATTTTGTGCTTTAAATTTTACATTATATTCTGCAAATGACTTTGTTGATTCGCTGCCATCTTCATTTATATTTACAACTTCTAATTTCCATGGAAGCAATCCAACATATGATTTTACAACTTTATAACTAAATTCATATTCTTTGAATTCATTACTACTATCTTCATCTATTGTTTTCATTAATTCATCCTCAGTATAAAGTCCATCATAATTAACATCAAGATATAATTTAAATCTTATTTTTTGACTATTTTTAGATTTCACTTTTATTTTAAATTCCATATTTCTTTCATTATTAACTTTTCCGTCCGAAATACTTTCATCTTTTGGAACATATATCTCTTTTATTTCAGGTCTAATTTTTCCTATACTTTCATATTGTTTAAGCAAATTAACTGTGGTTAATCCACTAGAATTAATCTTTATAAAATTATCTTTATTTACATTATTAAAAATATTATAAAGATTTGTACTGCTTAAATTACTTGATAATATACTATTGTCAATATAAACAAGCTGACCCTTATCTATCATGTTGGTTATATTTTTAGCTCTTTTTTTTGTTATGTCATTTTCTGAATAATATTCTATAAAACTTTTACTATTATCTTCCAAAAATTCTTCGCTTGCCCATATATTACCTTTCCTTACTTCACTTTGAGGATTTGTATATTGCCTAAATTTCTTTGTCTTATCATATTTATTATTTAAAGCCTTAATATTATTTGAAATAACAACAACATCATATAACCCTTCTATATCATCAACCATGCTTATAAATAATGGCATACTAACATATGTTATAGATACCTTTTTCCCATTTATAACTTTTTGAGTTTCAGTTGGCATTTGACCATCTGAATATGATTCCCCTGTTAATTGAGAATTATTACCAGGGCCTATTTCTAAAACCTTTATAGTATCTAATTCATCTGAATAATCAATTTTATTATTTACAATTGCCTGAGCTTTAGCCTCATTTTTATCCGTATTTGAAAAAGGTATATTTATAAAACTTGATATAAACATAACGATTAATATTATGCTTAATGTTCTAAATTTATTATTATCCTTAAAATTCATTTATTATCACCTCCATTCACTTAATTTTCATTACTATTTTTATGAGATTCATTGTTTTCTTTATCATTTTTTATATTTATTACATTTCCATTAGAACCTTTAAGCTTCCAAAGACCGCATTTTAAATAAGTACTTGCATCATACCAGCCATCTTCTGTATATAATATGCTGTCCTTTTCACCTATTTCTATAGTGGCTTTATCTTCTGCATTACAATAAGCATCCTTTTTAAATATATTTTTATATGTATCATTATTATAAGCCATAATATTTTGTATTACATTTTTATCATAATTAATAGTATTTTTCCCATCTCCCTCTACATAAAGATTGCCTCCTACTATTACGCATCCATATATATCATTATTCCCTTTTATAACAAAATCACCCTTTGTTATAATAACAGCTTTAATTTTACCTAAATAATTAGGATCATGTGACTTTAAATCCATAAGTACCTCTTCACCACTACTTGACTTAGATTTTAAAACACCATTTTCTAATATAAGCACATTAAAATCTTTATTTTTATTATCACCATCTAAAATAGAATATCCAAACTTTTCATTTATTGTATTATTTCTATTAAAGTTCTTAAATTCATTATTCTTTGGTAAACTGTCAAAATTAATCTGACTTTCTAATGTTTTTAAATTTTCTGATATTTCATTTGTAGATACTTCATCATTTATTACATTATCATAAATATCTTTTCCATCAGAACCAGGCACAAAACCTAAATTAAATACATTAATACCATATTCGGCTTTTCTTTTATTAATTTCATCATTTACATTAAAATTATCTAACAATGATGATTTTTTTATTAATTTATTTCCCTTAGAATCTTTATAATTTCCTGCACCTAGAGTATAAACATCTCCACCTATATTAATACCACCATCTCTTATAGTATTTTCTTCACTTGTATAATATTCTATAAAATGATTTGTTTTAAATTCAGTATCATTATCTGAATTTGCAAGTTCAATAAGTTCTAGCGGATTATCATATCCATTTACCTTATGACTACTAAAATTATATTCACTATCTTTGTATGATTCACTTTTAACTTTCTTTGTATAAGCTTCATAATTACCTATAATAGCTATAGACTCACCTGTTTTATAATAGCTTTTATCATCATTAAAATCCATGTAAGCTAAACCACATAAATATGCATCCTTATTTATATTTATAGTTGAATTATCATTTGTATTAATTATTATGCTACTTGAATTATATGCAGCTTTTGTCTTATTTCCATTTTTATTTTCACTTTTATCACTAATACCATAGTAACTACCATCTATGGCTATATTGCTATTTTTTGCATCCATAGTTAAATCATTATTAGTTACTACATCATTATTTACTTTTAATGAATTATCCTTATAAAGTTCCTTTTCTGAAGTTTCAACCCTCATTCCTGGTCCTAAATAAAGATTTTCCACATATACATTCCCATTTAAACTGTTAAATTGTCCCTTATTACTTAAAGATAATGTTTCATTAGTTGATAAATTGCCATTTACATTTAATGTTCCTTCATTTATTTTTATTCCATTATTATATTTATCATAAGCATGGTAAGAATTTTCATTTAAAGAAGTTTCTTGACCCTTAACCCAGGTTACTCCATTTATTGTTAAATCAGATTTATCTACATATAAATTTTTATCTACATAAAGTCCACTTTGAACTTGATATTTATTTACTGCTACCTTTTCAGCATCTCTCTTTATATCATCTGCATAATCTGGTGCCTTAATTGTATACTTAGTAGATATTGTTCTTTCATTTGACAATTTATGTACAGCAGTTATTTTTGAATTAAATGTTGATTCTACCTGCATTGTTATTTTGTTGTTTTTGCTATCAACTACATAGCTTGTAACTTTTATTTTGCTTTCTTGAATATCCGTATCACCATTATTATATTTAATATCTTGCATATTATAGTAACCTTTATTAGCCCTATTTTCTTTTTTTACATCATCATTATCCTCTATTTCACTTTTTGTATATAACATATATTTTCTATTAACAATTCCATAATATAGTGTATTAGTAGTTATATTAGCAAACTCTTCACTGCTTGCACCATCTCCTAAAAACTCTAAAAAATATTTTTTAAAATTTTTATTTAATTTATTATAATCTATACTTTCATTATTTCCATATTCTTTATAAACTTTAGCATTTGCATAATTAACTGCAGCATCAGAATTTTTTAAAATTATAGAATAAACCAAATCCAAATTAGAATCAGATCCATAAAGATTTTGAATTTGTCTGCTTTCCTCTACTCTTGCTTTTACATCTGCTATAACGAGTGTTAATACTGCTGTTCCTACTGTGATTATTGCTGATGCCATGAAAACGACAATTATATATGTTGAAGCACGTTTTTTCTTTTTCATTTAAAACTCCTCCTAAAAATCGCCATTTGTTTTATTTATAATAGCTGTTGTCTTTCCAGAAAATTTTTCTTCTCCACCTAAAGTAACTTTTATAGTAAATGAATATAAATTTCCTGTTCTATTAGCTTTTCCTTCAGGCATAAAATAATTGCTACTATGAACATAACTACTATCATCAAAAGTAACATCAAGATACCCTTGTGCATTATCTCCAGAAAGTACATCAATTTCTGCTGCATCTGAATCTTGTCCAGTTTCACTATCAAAATGTATTGAACTTTGCACCACAAGAGACTGATTTAAATTATATGAATCCTCTTCATTTTTACTGTTATAATTACTTAAATAAAATAATATTTTTACACTATCCTTATACTTATTATTAAGTTCATCCATACTACAAAGTTTCTTTGAATAAATTACTACTGGATCAACATCTATTTTAGTTTGTGTCCCCTTATTTCTATGAATTTCTGCAACTGCATATCCATTTTGCTCCTTAAGCACTAAAACAATGCTACTTGTTTCATCATATGACTTATTACCCTTATAATCATCTTCATCTAAAATTATGTTATAATCATTTGTCATTTTTACTATTAAATCATAATCTTTTTTACATTTATCACTTACTACATCACTTTCTGTATCTATATTTGGAACATATGATTGTTTTTTTGTATAATTTTTTGAATCATCTTGATTCTTATATTCTTGTATTAGTTCTGGAATAATTTCTACCTTGTATTTCTTTTTATAATCTTTATAAGGTACATCATAAGAATAATTCGATATTCCCCCATTAACAGTTTTATCTATATTAAGTTCATAAGATTCACCTTTCTTATTTACTTCATTTTTTGTATATTTTGCATCACCAGTTGCAGATTTTTCAATACATGTTAATAAATCAAATCTATTTGTATATATAGCTTTTAAATTTCCATTACCATTTTTACTTATTTCGACACCCGTTAAATCTCTTATATTTTCCATTACATTTTGGCCTATTTCTGTTGCTTCTTTCTTTATTTCAGCAGTTGTATTAGTTTTTTTGCTGTAATAACAACATTAGCAGCTGGAATTAAAAGCACAGTCATAAGTGCCATAGATATTATTATTTCTATAAGTGTTACACCCTTTTTCTTCATAATTTTTTACCTCCTAAAACTAAAAAATATGCAAAAAATTTATTAAACAAAACATTCTTACTTAAATATCGCCACCTATAGTATGTGTCTTAAGATTCCTTTCGTTAATTTTTATTTAACAAAAAAAAGAAGGGGCTGTGAAATAACCCCTAAATGAAAAAAGAGGATTTTTGTTCATGTAAATGAGTAAAAATCCTCTTTTTGTGATAAAATTTTTTTGCTATGAAAAATATAATCACAACTTATTCTAAACCCA
>JAAYQS010000222.1 GCA_012519155.1 Clostridiales bacterium | reverse complement strand
TATTAAATATATATTTATATAAACGTTTACTTTTTGCATGATAAATATATTATTGTATTATGAATGGAGATGATAATATGTCTATATTAAATAGTATTAAAAACATTTTTTCAAACAGTGATAATGAATTAAATGATGCTATATATATGAAAAAATTTAGTGATAATAATTTAGAGCTTCAGCAGCTTAAATCTATTGTAGATAAGGTTTCAGAACAAGACAAAAAAGAAATAGAAAATAAAATTAAAACATTATCCTATGGTATCTACGGAGAAAGATGTGTAAATTATGAACTTAAAAATAGCAGATTACCTATTATTATTCTTCATAATTTATACTTAGAGTATAGGGATTATAACTCTCAAATTGATTTCGTAGTAATATCTAAAAAATTTATTCTATGTTTAGAGTGTAAAAATATGATAGGAAATATTACTGTAACAGATAAAGGAGAATTTATTAGATCATATAAAAATAGTGATGGTTCAATTTATAAGAAAGAATCTATGTATAGTCCAATTGTTCAAAATGAAAAACATATTAACATTATTAAGGATATTATGGCAAATGAAAAAATTCTACATAAGAATCATTTGGATGTAATAAAAGGTTTGGTTGTTGCATCAAATGAAAAATCTTTTATAAATACAAAGTATGCTCCTGATAGTATAAAAAATAATATAGTAAGATGTGATAATCTTATAAATACAATGAAAAATTTATTTGTAAATGAAAGGTCCCATTGTAATTTATCTAATGATAAAATGAAGGAAATTGCTTATACTCTTCTAAAATATAATAAAGATCACGTATCTACTAATATTAATAAATATAAAGTGATACATGAAGATAATATAAGTGTAAATAATAATACAAATAATAGTGAGTTTGAAAAGAAAATAAGAGAAAATTTGATAAAGTACAGAACTAATAAAAGCAGAGAAGAAGGAAACAAGGCATATTTTGTATTTACCAATGAACAACTAGATAATATTATAAAAGTAATGCCTAAGAATTTAAATGAATTACTTAAAATTAAAGGCTTTGGTAAAGTTAAATGTGAAAAGTATGGTAATGACATAATAAATATTGTAAATGCTAAAGTTTAAAACATTGCATAGAAATCTAATAATTAAACTCATATGAAAACCCCAAAAAGTTAGACTTTTTGGGGTTTTCATATAGTTAATGTAATTTTTAATTATTTTTTTTCTTTGATACTATAAAAACAATAGCAGCTACAACTATTAATCCTACACCAATTAAAGCAAAGTTACCAAAATCAGTTGCAGTAGAAACTAATGCTAAATTATTCATTTATATTCCTCCATTGTGTATAAATATCCATATATCTATAAAACATTATAACACATTTTTCGTAAAGTAAAGCAATTATATTATTTTATAATATATAATATTTGTTATATAATATCTATATATGATATGGAGGGAAGCTTTATGGATGAAAAAGTAAATGTTCTTGTTATGGGTAATTCAGGAACAGGAAAAAGTACATTAATAGACTCTATATTTACACAAGATGGAGTGTATTTTAATAAAGCAGCAGATGATAATATATGGACTGGGGATACAAAATCAATGAAAATTTATAAAAATGATAATGTCCCTTTTTGTGCTATTGATACTAGAGGCATGGAATACGGCTTCCTTGCACAAATGCAAACAAAAGCTGCAATAAAAAAATGGTCTAGAGATAGTGTAAAAAAAGGTGAAAGTGAAAAATATATACATATTATATGGTATTGTATAGATGCCACATCAAAAAGAATATTTGACAAAAATCTTGACCTTCTTTATAGTATATCTAAAATGTGGCAGGGAATTCCTATAATTATAGTACTTACAAAGTCTTATTCTAGTGCTGAAATAAATAATAATATAAGGTTAATAGGTGAGTATCTTTTCCAATACAATAAAAAGAAAAACATAAATATTAAGGATATAATTCCAGTAGTAGCAAAGCCTTTTCCTGTAAATAATAATGTTATTGTTCCAAGTATGGGACTTGAAAGACTTATAGAAAAAACTAATTCTACTATTCCTGAATCAGTTAGAGTTAGTGAAAGGTCAATTAAAAATTTAAATAAAAAAGTAAAAAGATATAATGCTAAAGCATTAATTATAGCAGCTACTGCTAGTGCCGCTATAATAGGAGCTGTGCCTATACCAATTGCAGATTCATTTTTATTAATACCTCTTCAATCTGGTCTTATTATGGGCATTGGTATGATATATAAAATAAATGATAATGAAGACAAATTTAAAAAAATATCAGAGGTAATAGTTCAAAGTGGTCTTATATCAGTAGGTGCTAGAACTTTAATTTCTGGACTTAAAGCTATTCCTGGAATTAATATTGCTATGGAAGCTTTAAATGCAATTGTAGCAGCTTCAATTACTGCAATATTAGGAGAAATTACAATTACCATATCAGAAAGAATATCAACTGGTGAAATGTCTTATGATGATTTAAATTACATAAAAGGTTTTTGTGAGGATCAGGTAAAAAGTAAAGCAGAAAAATATTTAAGTGCTATACTTAAAAATCTTGATTTTAAAGATCCAAAGTCAATAGGAAAGACTATTGGTAAGATTTTTAATGATTTAAATAAATAATACTTGGAGGGGTTATGACTAAAGAAAAAAAGAAAATAGAAATTTTAAATACTAGCCTTTGGAGGATACTTGCATATTTTACCATATATAGTTTTTTAGGATATGTAATTGAAACTTTATTTGCAATTGTAAGATATGGCATATGGGAATCTAGGCAGAGCTTTTTATATGGACCATTTTGTTCAATATATGGTGTTGGGGCAGTTGTAATTATTTTAATTTTAAAAAATAAATTTTCAAAAAATACTCATACATTATTTTTAGGAGGATTTCTTGTAGGTTCTGTTGTAGAATATATAGTAAGTCTTGTGGGAGAAGTACTCCTTGGAGTAAAATGGTGGGATTATTCTGATAGATTTTTAAATATTAATGGAAGAGTATGCCTTTTATATTCATTATTTTGGGGAATCTTAGGATTATATCTTTTAAAAGAAGTTAATCCTAGAGTAGATAAGTTTATTGATTGGTTTAAAGAAAAAGTAAATGTAAATGCCTTAAGATCTATTTCTATGGCATTAACTATATTTTTGTTAGCTGATTGTGTTTTATCAGCCTTTGCAATAAATTTCTTTTTAATTAGAATATCCTATGAAAATAATTTAGATGTTAAAAATAAAACTCAATTAGAAGAATATTATGATAAAATTTATAAAGAAAGTCCAAAGCTTTCAAAGTTTATTTATGATTTTTGGGGGGATTACAAAATGATAAGAACATACCCTAATCTTACAGTAGAATTAGAAGATGATACTTTAGTGTATGTTAAAAATTATCTGCCAGATATTCAATCTTATTATTATAAGTTTCACTTAAAAGAAGGTATAATTGAAAAATAATTTAAAATGGAGTTGAATTTTTTGAAGAAGCAAGAAGTTAATACTAAAACAAAGAAAATTTCACTTATTAAATGGCTTATAATATACTTAATTATTAGTATAATATTTTTACTTGCAATGCCCTCTATGATTTCTAGTGATGAAGAAGGAAATTTAGTTACAAATTACAAAAGTATAAGAGTTGAAAATGATGAAAGTGTGGGAAATACAGAAGAAATTCAAAATTTAAATACTGAGCTTATTAATGATAAAAAAGTAAAAATATGTGTATTAGCAGTGGAAAATTTTATTACTAATGATCCATATTTAGAAGCTGCTAGAGTATTTTATACTTACGATAAATTTGATAAAGATACAATATTTATGTATGTTTCTTTAAAGGATAAAAAAGTAATAATAAGAGCAGGGGAAAATGCAAGTAAGGTTTTTTCTAAGGATATATATAATACTTGTGAAAATATTTCTTATGATTATTTTAAAGAAGAAAAATACAATGAAGGTATAAGTGAAATGATTAAGTACTTATTAAAACAGGATGGTAATAATTTAAATACTAGTGAAAGTACAAAAACTTATTTTAATAAGATATTTAATG
>JAAYQS010000030.1 GCA_012519155.1 Clostridiales bacterium | reverse complement strand
TAAGTTTATGAATTATATGTAAGGAGAAAACCTATGATAAGATATTTTAAAAAATTAATTGCAATAACTACTTTATCAACAATGTTATTTACTATGAGTTTTAATGGAACTACTAAAATAGTAAGGGCTGAGGAATTAAATAGTCAAGTGAGTAATAACTATTTAGAAGAATACATTAAAGTTATTGTTCAGTTAGAAGAATCACCAGCTATTGAGGAAGATAATGATGTATCAAATTATAGCTTTTTAGATAAAGAAAATGAAGAACAAGTAAAAAGTGAGCAAGAATCTGTTATAGATAAGGTAGAAAGGATAACAGGAACAAGTGTTAATAAGAAATTTGGGTATTTAATAAATGGATTTTCAATAAATGCAAAGAGAAAAGATATAGACAAAATAAAAGAAATTCAAGGAGTAAAGTGCATAACAGAATCAAAAACTTATAAATTAAATATGTCTGGCTCTGATGAAATTACACAGGCTGCAAGTGAGTGGAAAAATATAGGCTATGAAGGTAAAGGAATGGTAATTTCAATTATTGATTCTGGGATAGATTATACCCATAAGGATTTAAAAAATATAGATACAAATAGTATAAAGCTTAAACAATCTGATATAAATGAGAACATAGCTTCGTTAGGTTATGGACAGTATTATACAGATAAAGTACCATTTGGATATAATTATGCTGATGGAAATAATAATATTATTAAAGATGATAATCATAGTAATCATGGTATGCATGTAGCAGGAATTGCTGCAGCTAATGGTGATGAAGAAAAAATAAGTTCTTATGAATCAATAAAAGGTGTAGCACCACAGGCACAGCTTTTAGCAATGAGAGTATTTAGCAATAATAGCCAAATAACAGGTGCAATGGAAGAAGATATTGTACAAGCTATAGAAGATTCAGTTAAGCTTGGGGCAGATGTAATAAATATGAGCTTGGGAGTAGTTGGAATGAATAATCCTGATGATCCACAACAAAAGGCTATTCAAAGGGCAACAGAAGCAGGTGTTATATGTGTGGTAGCAGCTGGTAATGATGGGGAATCTGATAATAATGAATTAGGTGTTAAGGATAATGGTACAGTGTCATCATTATCTGCTGAACCTTGCAGCTTTTCTGTGGCTGGAATGGAAAATTTGAAGCTTAAGTATAATTCATTTAAATATACTACTGAAGGTAGAGTTAGTGGTGAGATACCATATGAAAGTAATTATCCAGAGGAATTAAAAGGAACAACTCTTGATATAGTAGATTGTGGTTTAGGATTAGAAAGTGAATTGGAAAATTTAGATTTAGACAATAAATATGCCTTAGTAAAGGATGGAGAAATTATACATCAACAAAAGTATGACAATATAGTAGGTAAAGGTGCCTCTGGAATTATAATGTATAACAGTGAAGAGGCTGGAGACTCAATATCATATTTTTCTGATATAGATGATAAAGAAAGTAAACATTTAATATTTATTGGATATTCTAATGGAGAGCAAATAAAAGATTTAATTAAAAAGGGTGATAATAAGCTTTTTATTAATGAACTTAATAATTGTGGAGTTTTAGCTGAACATAGGGATGAAATTTATAATGATTCTTCTTGGGGAACAACTTCAGATTTACAATTTAAACCTGAAATTATGGCGCCAGGCAGCAATATATATTCTTTAGCTAATGGAGATTCATATCAATATATGTCTGGAACATCAATGGCAACACCTTGTATTTCTGGAGCAGAAGCTCTTATATTAGAGTCTGTTAAAAAGAAAAATTTACAGTTGTCTGGTTCTGAACTTGTTAAATTTATAAAAAATACATCTATGAATACAGCAAAGCCATTAATGGATAAAAGGGATGGTACAATTCCCTATTCATTAAGAGTACAGGGAGCTGGAGTTATTCAAATAGAAAATGCAGTAAAAAATAATGTTGTTGCAACATATAAAGATGGAAATGGCGCTGCTGCATTAAAAGAAATAAATTCTAGTACAAAAATACCCTTAACATTAACCAATTATGGAAATAGTGATGTTGTATATAAGTTGCATAATCAAGATGTGTATAGTGAAGAAATAGATAGTGATAATATAATACATACAGTAAAATTACAAGATTCATTTGTGAAATTTGATAGAGACAATGTACTTGTAAAGGCCGGTTCTACTGTTACAGTAAATGCTACTTTAAGTATTTCTGATAATATACAAGATAATATATTTGTAGAAGGTTATATGGACTTTATATCTAGCGATGAAAATAATCCTAATTTAAGTGTTCCATTTGTGGGTTTTTATGGAGATTGGAACAAGGAAAATATAATTGATACTCCTAATTATGAAGGTTCAGATAGTAAGGTGAAAATTTCTGGATTATTTTCAGATTCAAGTATGGCATGTGGCGAATATAAAAAAGATGGACAATCATATATTGATAAAGATAAAGTAGCATTTTCACCTAATGATGATAACGTTAATGATACTGTGGTTCCATCATTATATTTTCTTAGGAATGCAAAGGAAGTAAATATAGAGGTTTTAGATAGCAACGGGAATAAAATAAGAGATTTATATCATAGTTACAATATTGTAAAAAGATTATCAAAAATAGATAAGGAATCAATTTTTATTAATGGAGCATTATGGGATGGAACTACATATGATCAAAAAACTGGAAAGAATGTTAAGGTAAGTGATGGTAAATATGTAATAAGAGTAAGAAGTAAACTAGATCTAGAAAATGCTAAAGAACAAGTGCTAGATATGTCAGTAAAGGTAGATACAAAGGCACCTGAAGCTAATATTGAAAGTTTAGAAAAATATAGTGATGAAAATGGTAATTTACATTATAAAATATCATGGAAAGCAATGGATGAAGAAAATGGATCTGGTATTAAACCTGAATTTATTATTTCAGTAAATGGTAATAATAATAATATTGATTATTTTGACAAAGAACCAAAGGAAGGAGTATATTCTGCCGATGTTTCATTTGAAGATCAAGGGATAAATAATATAAATATTATAGTAAGTGATTATGCTGGTAATTCATGCATGCTATCAAAAACAGATAAAACAAAGGATTCTGATAGTCCATTTAATGTTATAATTAGAAGACCTTCAGCTATTGAATACTTAAATAAAGATAGCATTGAAGATGGAACTTATATTGTAAGTGGTTTCGTAAACAATAATAATGGTAAAGTGAAAATAAATGATATAGATGTAAATATTGAAGGTGATTTAACATTTGAACATAAAGTTAAATTAAAGGAAGGAAGAAACAATATAAAATTATATGCAGAAGATAATGATGGAAATGTTATAAAAAATTATTCATATATTATTTATTATTATGAAAAATCACCTAATATTCAATTTACTAACATGCCTGAAATATGGGAGGATGGTAATATTTATATAAGTAATGAGGACTTTACTTTAAATGGCATAATAAAAGAAAGTTTTACTGGATGTACTGTGGATATTAACGGGGGAAAAATTTTTTTATTAAATAATAATAGTAATAAACCAGAAAAAACTTTTTCTAAAGATATAAAGCTTACTGAGGGTAATAACATTATTAATATTGCAGTAACTGATTCTATTCAAAATAAAATTGAACAAAACATTAATGTCATTTTAGATACAAAAGCACCATCTTTAGAAACAAAAGTAAGTGAATTTGATGAAAAAAACAAAAAAATAAATATAGCAGTAACTTGTGATGATGAAAACTTTGATTATATTTTGTTACCTGATGGTACAAAAACAAAGGAAAAAAATATAAATTTTTCAATAAGTAAAAATGGTGATTACACATTTAAAGCTTATGATAAGGCTAAGAATGAAATTTCTAAAACTGTAACTGTAAGCAATATAAAAGATGAACCTGAAACAGGAGATATGAATAATATTTTATTAGAAATGTTGTTTGTTGTTAGTGTTATTGGTGTATTAAAAACAAGAAAAGCAAAATAATACTTACATCAATATAGAAATAAATATAGTAAATTAGTATAATATGATTAATGATTATGTTGCTTTAAAAAGATAATAAATAGCAAGGATGATAAATAAGAAAGGATATGTAAAATGAAGAGGGTTAGCGAAGTTTTTTGTGATTTTGATGAAGGAATTACTATAAGAAATGCTATTGTTGAAAATGCCATTATTAGAAAAAAATCAAAAACATTAGAACTTGTAATAAGTTCAGATGAATATATAGAAGTTAATGAAATTGAAACACTTAATGATTTTATTAAGGATAGATTTGTATTAAAGGATTCTAAAATAACTATAAATTATACTAAGGAAGTAGAGAAAAAACCTATAGAAGAAGAAATACATAACATAATGGTAGCCCTTTCAAATAAACATCCTTTTTTAAAGGCAGCAATAAATAATTGTGAGTACGAAATTTCAGATAAAAATATAAATATGAATTTCAATATTGTTGTTTCTAACATGATAAAAAATTTAAAATATGATAGAGAAATTCAAGATGCTATAAAAGGGCTTTATGGAAAAACATATAAAGTAAACTTAAAAGATAATATAACAAATGAACAATTAGAAGAGTTAAATAGAGAAGAACGAAAGAAAACTCTTGAAGCTTATAAAAAAGAAATAGAAGCTAATAATTTGTCAGTTGCACCATCTACTAAAAAAACATCTACAAAGAGTGATAATAAGTTACAAAATAATGATACTTCGGCAAATAATACAAGAAAAAAGAATAATCCATTTCTTATTTTAGGTAGAAGTGCTAATATCAAAGACCCTTTAATTAAAATT
>JAAYQS010000029.1 GCA_012519155.1 Clostridiales bacterium | reverse complement strand
TATTCAAATTTTATTTTTAATAGTATTTTTAGCATTTAAATATGTTGCCATAAAGTATCCACCATAAATAACTACAATAAATATTGTACTTATTAATATAAGATTTAGTATGCTTGAATCACTTCCAAAAGCAGTTACAATATCTTTTGATATTTTAATTCCTACTACTGAGTGAATTATAGCTACAATTAGTGGCATTAAAAAATATATTCCTGTTTGTTTAAAAAGTGATTTGTTTATTTCACTTTCATCTACACCTATTTTACTTAATAGACTATATCTACAAATATTATCTGATGTTTCTGAAAGCTGTTGTATTGCAAGAATTGCCGCAGATGATATAATAAATATTATTCCAAGATAGATACCAATATAAGCTATCATTGCCCCAATGCCTTGTGAACTTGCCTTAACTTGTTTATCAGTAACACTGTGTATATCTTTATTCTTCTCTAGAATACTTTTTATATTATTATTTAATTCATCATAATTATCAGTATTTATTGCTTCAGCATTAAAATATGAATTTCTTACACCTAACCCTTCTACTACTTTATCATTTACTACTACTGTTACCATATTATTTTTCATTGTTGCATTTACAAAGGTTACTTCATTATGACTTACCTCTTTTGGAGTAAGATTGTTTCCATGTATCTTTATTTTTGTTTTTTTATTTATTGTTTCGTCTAATACAGGAAACATGTCCTTTATATCTGTATAAACAAGATATTCATTATCTTGAAGGTCAACTTGTTTTTTATTAAGCATTGATAATTCCTTATTATAATCTGATAACTTTATAACTGGAATCATTTGATCTGTATTTACCATATAATAATTATATAGCTTATTTATATTATCACTACTTAAGAAAGAACTATATTTAAATTCATTATCTATATATTCCTGATAAAAATGATATTCATTAAAATACTTTGAAAAATCAAAATTATTATCTTGTAATAATTTAGGAATATCAACATCACTATATGAATATGCAGTCATATTATGAGGAGTTAAATCCTTTAAATTTTTATTAATGCCATTTGTAATGGATATCCCACCAGATAATGTACAAATAGATACAAAAAGCATTAAACATATAAATGACATAGATACAAAAGTTGTATTTATTTTACTATTTATTTGTCTTAGTAAAAACATATTAAGTTCTTTAAAGTATACTTTTTTGCATGATTTTAATAACTTAAGTAAAAATCCAGATAAAGACATAAACAACAAAAATGTTCCAATAGCTCCAAAAGGAATAGCAATTCCTAAATTCTTATTTATTTCCGCTATACCATCTTTTAATACTAAATAATAACCAAAGCCAATAAAGCCTACACTTATTAAAAATAAAATAACTGATAATGTTAAATTCTTTACCTTTATATTTTCATTTTTCTTTGCAGCATTAAGTAAGTTTATTACCTTTACCTTTTTTAATACCTTAGAATTAAATAAAAGTACTATTATATAAATAATTGAAAAAGATATAATTGTTTTTATAAATGAAGAATATGAAAATACAAATTTAAAACTACTTAAATCAGCTTGAAATAATTTTCCAGTAATTACCGACATAAATTGAGAAATAAATATACCTAATAGTGTACCTATAAATAGAGATATAATCCCTACTAGAAATGTTTCTATAAAAAGTATTTTTGAAACTTTATCTTTTTCCATTCCAAGAATTAAATAAATTCCAAGTTCTTTTTTTCTTCTTTTAATTAAATAATTATTAGCATATATTATTAGAAATCCTAAAACAAAAGAAATAAACACTGAAAATATAGTAAGCACATTACTTACTGCATCAAAAATGTTCCTTTGTTCATCACTTAAGTCAAGTAAAACTGACTGAGCTTTTATAGAATTAAAAGCATAAAATATGCATACAGCAATAACAAGTGTAAGAAAATATACAGAGTAATCTTTTATACTTCTTTTTATATTCCTAAAGGCAAGTTTAAAATACATCATTTGCATCGCCCCCTAGAATTGACTGAATTTCCAATATCTTATTAAAAAACACTTCTCTAGAATTGTTTCCTTTTTCAATCTCATTAAATATTTTTCCATCTTTTATAAATAGTATTCTTTTAGCATAACTTGCAGAAAAAGCATCATGAGTAACCATAAGTATTGTTGCATTCAATTGTCTATTTAGGTTATCTAATGATTCTAAAAACATTCTAGCTGATTTAGAATCAAGGGCTCCTGTTGGTTCATCTGCAAGTATTAGTTTTGGATTTGTTATAATAGCCCTTGCAGATGCAACTCTTTGCTTTTGACCACCTGACATTTCATATGGGAACTTATTTAGAACATCTTCAATATTTAAAGTCCTTGATATATTTTTAATTCTTTCATCAATTTCTAAAGGATTAACTTTACTTATTGTAAGTGCTAAAGCAATATTTTCATAAGCAGTTAATGTATCTAAAAGGTTAAAGTCCTGAAAAATGAAGCCTAGTTCTTCACGTCTGAACCTTGCAATTTGTTTTTCGTTTAGTCTAGTAATATCTATATTTCTAATAAAAATATTACCACTTGTTACAGAATCAATTGTTGAAATACAATTTAAAAGTGTAGTTTTTCCACTTCCTGAGGGCCCCATTATTGCAACATATTCACCTACATTTGCACTAAAGTTTATATTGTTTATGGCCTTTGTAACATTTCCCTTATTTCCATAATACTTTTGTATATTACAAACTCTTAATATTTCATTATTCATTTTTTTTACCTCCAATATTTTATACATTTATTTTATAATTATTTATTGTGCAAAAAAATCGAATAACCTAACATTAAACTAACATTTTTGTCACATTTAATTTATAACATCATTTATCATAGATTCTTTAGGAAATATAATACTTACATTTGTACCTTCATTTAATTTAGATTTTATGTATATTTCTATTCCAAGCCTTTTACATAATTTTTTTGAAAGGTATAATCCCATACCAGTGGACTTTTTAAATATCCTTCCATTTTGTCCTGTAAAGCCCTTTTCAAAAGCTCTATTAACAGCTTCTTCATCCATACCTATACCATTATCGCCTATATTAAGTATAATTCTTTCTCTTTCACATTTACCACTAAAACTTAAAGTATTGTTATCCTTATTAAAATACTTTATGGAATTAGATATAATTTGATGAATAATAAACATTATCCACTTTTCATCCGTATAGACATTAAAGGATAAATTATCTTTTAATATTTTACAGGATTTTTGTATTAAGTAATGAGCATCTCTTTTTATAGCTGAATTTACAAGTGTTTCAAGATTAAGCTTTTTTATAATATAATCCTTTTCTACACTTCCACTTCTAGCATAATATAATGCTTTTTCAACATAATCATCAATTTTGTTGACTTCTTCTTTTAAACTATCGCTTATATTACTTTTATTATTTTCAATTATAAATTTGCTTGAAGCTATAGGTGTTTTTACTTCGTGTACCCATAATTCAACAAATTCTCTGTACTCTCTATTTTCTCTTTCTATTGCTGACACCTTATCTGTCATGGATTTGTTACACTGCTTTATTATACTAAAAATATTTTTTTGTACCTGATTATTACCACTTTCAATTAATTCACTTAATAAATACTTTTCATCTAATGAGTCAAGTGTTTCATTAATTTTTTGAAAGTATCTTTTATTATCTAAATAATTACATAATAAATAGATAAAATTAAACACAAAAAATACACTACATATAAAAAATATTCCATAACCATCTACTTTTAATCCGTTTAGAATAAATGCTACAAGCATAATTAATATAATACTTATAAAAATATATAAAAATTGTTCTTTAATATAATTTATAAATTTCATAATAATATATACCCCTGTCCTCTTTTAGTTTTTAACATATCTTTAACACCTAATTTCTCCATCTTCCTTCGCAATCTATTAACATTAACTGTAATGGTATTATCATCTACAAATTCATCACATTGCCACAAAGCTTCCATTATTTCATCTCTTGAAACTATATTTTCTTTATTTTCAATTAGTATATTTAAAATTTTCATTTCATTTTTTGTTAAGTCTAATTCCACATTTTCAAATGTCATAGTACCCCTTGATAAATTTAATGATAATCCCTTATAACTTATATTATTATTTAATTCTGTGCTATAGGTACGTTTTAATACAGAATTAATCCTTGCAAGTAATATCTGGGGACTTGTAGTTTTAGCTACAAAATCATCTGCTCCTAAATTCATACTCATAAGCTCATCTATTTCTCCTTGTCTGCTTGTAAGCATTATTATAGGCACATTTGATTTTTTACGTATTTCCTTACATATATAATATCCATCAAACACTGGAAGATTTATGTCAAGTAATATAAGCTGTGAATTACTACTTAAAGCCTTATCAATAATATTTTCAAAATCAGTTGATGTATCACATAAAAATCCAGACTTCTCCAAAAACGTCTTTACTTCATTTCTTATTTTATCTTCATCTTCTATAATAAATATCTTATTCATAAGCATTCCCCCTTCACAATATCAATTATATATAAAAATATTTTTTTAAGCTATATTTAAGAAAATTATTAAAATAAACAATGATATTTATACTCTTACAATACCTCTTTACACTACACATTACTTAATAGCCTATTAAGGCTGTATACAGCATTATTTACTTTTGACAAATAAAATTATTAGGAATATACTTTATTCATAGCTTAGGGTAAGCATTTAAAAATAATATCGCGGGATGGAGCAGTTGGTAGCTCGTCGGGCTCATAACCCGAAGGTCGTAGGTTCGAGTCCTGCTCCCGCAACCATAAAAAAACTTCTATAATATTTATAGAAGTTTTTTTAATTTCAAATATTTTAAGGTATATTTAAAACATTTAACAATATACATATACAAGAAAATAAAGAAACATTATACATTATTATTGCTATTTTTTAAGTATTTGTCTATTTTTTTCAACAATTTTGTTATCTCAAAGCAAATTTAGTCATTATATGATTATTTTTTTGTTTTTTTTCATTGTTTTTAAAATAATACTATGATATATTACTATTAAACTAAAACAAATAATAAAATTATATGGTGAGGTACAAATGAATAATTTTAAAGTATTACTAAAAAAACTTAGTATATTTTTTCTTGGACTTTTTATTATCCAAACAGGAGTAGCATTATTCTTGCAAACATCAATTGGAGCAGATCCATTTACTATTTTCACTAAAGGAATTGCAAAAATATTTAATATCAATGTTGGAAACGGTAACTTATTGTTGTCTATAATTTTCACCTTAATAGTTATAGTTATATTTAAGGGAATAAAACAAATAAATATAGGAACACTAATTGCCTTATTATTTGCTGGAGTATTTATTAATCTTATGAATTCTTTACTTCAACCTCTTAATTTAAGTAGTTATGGAATTTTAATAAAAGCTGGACTTGTTATACTTAGTTGCTTAATAATAGCAATTGGATTTTCCCTTGAAAAAGCAACAGACTTAGGTGTAGCACCTAATGATTTATTTATATTATTATTTACAGAAAAAATAAAATTAGAATATAGATGGGTTAGAATAGGAATTGACTTAACATTCTTAACAATAGGTTTTTTATTATGTGGAATTGATACATTTGGTACTACCATTGGAATTGGTACCCTAATAAATGCATTTATTCAAGGTCCAATGATACAATTTTTTATGGATAGAACAGACAAGCTTATAAAACCATTTATCTCATAAGTCATGTACCACCGGCTAAGCCGGAGGCTTGATTAAGCCCTAGAAGGGCATGGTGCTGGCGGCGCTACTCGCGCTCTGAATTAGACTGCCAATCGCATACCTTTCCCAGCGCCACCCCTGGTG
>JAAYQS010000221.1 GCA_012519155.1 Clostridiales bacterium | reverse complement strand
TATGTATATAAATATGGATGTTATAGCAGAGACGATTTTGAAGGAAAAAATATTAGTAAAAGTAGCTATGATCAAGAAATATCAAGAATAAACCAAATATTTAATGATGAAATATCCTGTGTTCAAAAGAATAAAAAAAAATACTTTTTCTTTAAGAGAGATTATTTCAACGGTTTTGAAAACTATTTAATAAATTCATATGCTATAAAAAGTTATACTGACAATGAACTTTCAATTATATTAATGAGTTTATGCATTATATCATCTAAAGAAGTTGTAGAATCATATAGTGAAATTATTAAAGAAATTGAACAATATAGTATAAATGACGATTTTAAAGATAAGAGGTCTACTATTGAAAGAAAAATAAAAGAATTACAAAGTGAAGGGTTTTTAACAGAATCTTTGGATGGAAAGATTAAAATAAATAATTTATTTTTTAATAATTTAAGTGAATGTGAGTTAAAAAAATATATACTTATGTAAGTTTTATGATTAACGTAACTTATCCTAGAGTCGCAGGATATTTTTTAAAAAGAAAAATGGAGATATATGCAAGAAGAAATGACATAAAGATAAATACAAACAATAAATATTTATTTATAAATAGTAATAATCAGAACATCTTGGATGAAAAAATAGTTTATGATTTATTAGAGTTATGTAAAAATCAAAAGCAAGCTGAAATAAAATACATACAAAATAATATTGAAAAAACAGAATTATTTGTGCCTTTAAAATTAGTAATAGATGAAAAATTAGGAAGATGGTATTTAAAAGGGATGAAAAATAACGAACCCGTATTTCTAAGAATAAGGGATATTATATCAGTTAAAGGCAAAAATAGGTGTGATTATACAAAGTTATTATGTGAATGTGAAAATATCTATAAGTATAATTTTATATCAAAAAGAGTATTAAGAAAAAAGCCTTTTTTAATTCGTATAAAATTATTGTTTACTAATAATGATTATGGATTAAAAAAACAATTTGAACGTGAAATTATTAGAGGAGAAATAATCATAGATGGTTCTGATGAAATATATACTGTATACATGAATGATCCTATTGAATTAGTGCCTTGGCTTAGAAGTTATGCTGAAAAAATAGAAATTTTAGATGATGATTTTAATCTTAAATCTTATATGAAAAATAGTTATATGGAGATGCTAAAGAATTATGAGTCTATTTAATAAATATGAAAATAATGAATTAAACATGATGTTTGATGTAATTAATTATTTATGTATACATAATAGTATTAATAGAACTGAATTTAGAAAAATATCCGATTTTTATAACATAAGAAATTATGATTACATTAAAAATAAATTATTGCAATGCGGAGCTATATATAGCGTAGAAAACAATAAAAATGAATGGCTTGGAAGTGAATGGTTAGCAGAAATACCTGTATTAATAAGTAATGATGAATTGAGTTACTTAAAAGATATACTAAAAGTACCTCAAGCAGATCTATTTTTTAATAGTTCTGAAAAAGATAAAATAAGCAATCAATTAAAAGATATATATTCATATGAAAATTATATAGAAGAAATAAAACCTAAAAGTAAATGTGTATATAGTAATTATGAAAAAAACAACTTAAAAGTTATACTTCAAGCTATTATAGAAAAAAAGAATATAAAATATGAATTTAAAACAAGACAGAATAATAATTTTGTAAAGGTAGAATGTGCTCCATATAAAATAGAATATTCTGCATATGATAAACGTATATGGGTTATATTATATAATTATCAAGAAAAAAGAGTAATAAAAGCAAAATTACATAACTTGAGAAATATAAATATAGTTGGAGAAATAACTGTAAGCCAATGTGAAATAGAAGAAGCATTAAGAAATAAATACAGTAATAGTGAACTCGTAATTAAAATTATTGATAAGAAAAATGCAAAGGATAGATTTTTTTCATTATTTGATAACTATGACAAGGCAGATACAGAGGTTATTGATAATGATGTTTATTTAGTAAGAATGAGATATTTTGATTTTGATGAGAATGACATCATAAAAAAATTATTATTTTTAGGTGAAAACGTAATTTTAATGGAGCCCGAATCTATTAGAAAAAAAGTGATAGAGAAGATAAAATCAAGTATTTATAATTATTGCAAATAAAAAAACTAGTTTATAAGAATTAATAAATAATCTTTATAAACTAGTTTTAAAATTGAGAAAGCTAGGCTAAAAGCATACCAAGCAATACGAGAGCCATATCACGATTAAGTACCATAAAAATCACATCCTTTCGTTAGTAAAGAAGAACTAGGTAATAAAAACAGCTAATAATTAGTCAGAGAATAATCCGCAGATACAACCAATGCCACCACCAATAGTTGCACCAATGGTAGAAGTAATAGGAGCAAAGAATACGCC
>JAAYQS010000220.1 GCA_012519155.1 Clostridiales bacterium | reverse complement strand
TGAAAATTTTGATTCCAAAATATCACCAGAAATAAATTCTATTTTAAATAATTCTTTAAAAACAATATCAAGTATTAATAAAATAATTAGAGAAACAAAAAATGAATTACCTAGCATTGTAAGTGCCATTAGTAGTGCAAAAGAATTGCTTAATATTGGTGTATCTGGGATGGATAAACTTATGGAAATATTGCCTAATGTAAAAGAAAAAATTGATGATATTACTATAAAAATTGACAATATAAACTCCAATAAAAATATAACAGACTTAATAGAACTTATAAAAAATAATGTTTCTGAAAGAATAGATTATTTGCAAAATCCTGTAGAAATAGAAAATGTAACAATGTATCCTATGGGTAATTATGGCAGTCAAATGGCTCCATTTTATAGTGTTCTTGCATCATGGGTAGGACTTACATTTCTTATATCTATGTTTAAAGTTAATACAAGTGGCTTAGAAAAGTCTTACGAAGTATATTTTGGTAAGATGGGTTTGTTTATGGCAATTTCTATTATACAAGGATTTATAATTGCTTTAGGAGATTTATATTTCTTGAAAATTAATTGCAAGTTTCCAGTTTTGTTTATTATAAGTATGATAATTACATCTATAGTATTTACAATTATTGTTTATACCTTAGTTTCTGTATTTGCAAATGTAGGAAAAGTTATTGCCATTATACTTATGATTTTGCAAGTTGCAGGTTCTGGAGGCACTTTTCCTATACAGCTTACATCAAACTTCTTTATAAAATTAAATCCTTATTTGCCATTTACCTATGCTATTTCTCTTCTTAGGGAATCCATAGGGGGCCCGGTTAAAGAAATAATTTTATATGATATATTTTGCCTAACTATTTTTTCTATAATTGCATTGTTAATTGGTGTTATTTTAAAAAAATATATAAACAAAGTAATGAATAATTTTGCAGATGTTTTAGAAGAAAGTAATTTAGTACAGTAAATATTATTAAAAGTGTATCAAATTGAGCTTCCTTTCCATAATATATATTAGCCTTAAAAAAAGGCATAAAATATTTTGGAGAGGAAGATATTATGGGATACAACAAAAATAGAGAAAGTGGAAAGAAACATGGAAGAAGACATGACAAGTGTTGTGATGTAAAGGATCTTATGGATCTTTTATGTGGATTTAATTTACAAAAGGACGAATTAGAAGATAATGTATTTGGAGCTTTTGAAGCAGCAAAAGAAGCTTTGTGTCAATTAAAGGAAGCAAAAGAAGCACAATGCAAATTAATGAATATAAATGATAAAATAGAGCGTTGGCTTGATAAATGCGGTTGTAGAATTGGATATGATGAATGTGAATGTGGTGGACATGCTGATAAATTAGCAGGTGTAATATGCAAGATAGGAAAAGAATTAGATGAAGCTATAGAAGAAATATGTGAAGCAATAGAAGAAATTGAAGATGTAAAAGAATTAAATGAAAAATTAGAGTGTATTTTTAATGAATATGTAGATTGCATTGAAGATGATGAATGTAGCTCTTCATCTAGCAGTAGCTCAAGTTCTTCATCAAGTTGTAATTCAAGCTCAAGTTCTTCATCAAGCTACAATTCAAGTTCAGATTTTTCTTTTGATTGTGATTCAAGTTCAGATAGCAGTTCAAGTAGTTCTTCAAGTTCAGATTGTGGCCCTAGATATAATAGAAGACGTAATAATTGTTACTATAGTGATTGTGATTGCTAAAACTTAAGTAAACAATTAATTTTATTTTGAGTGCTAATATTATTAGCACTCATTATATTTTTTTATACATAAAATGTATTTTTTTTATTATTATATTTAATTCAATACTTTTGCTTTTTAATAAAACCGTCTCTAACAAATGTATTATCTATTAAAAATGTTAACTGTTTGTAAAAAATGTTATAAAATACATAAGTAAACGTTAATATGTTTACTTATGTTTAATACATAATATTGAAATTTGATAAATTAATGGTATAATTAAGTCGTAATTTTACATTGTTGTAATGCAAGATTAAATTAAGTATGAGGTGAAAAATTAATGGGGAAAAATTTAAAAAAAATAGTAACATTAGCTACTATTATGACAGTTTTATCAAGTTCTGCTTTGTCAGCTGTTCCAACATATGCATTAGATGTTAATACAGAAAATAGTCAAGTTGAGGAAGCTGCTACAACTGGAAAAGAAGGAAACAGTGTTACTTTGACTGCTGAAGATTATAAAGAATATGACTCAGAATTAAAAGTTGCAGGGGATTTTGAATATTATGTAATTGGTGATTCAATTACATTAGTAAAATATGTTGGTAATGATACTAAAGTTAAAATATCTGAAGATTTTGATGGTAAAAAGATAACTACAATATCTAAAGATACTTTTAAGGATTGTACAACAATTGAATCAATAGAATTGCCACAATATGTTTCAAGTATAAGTTCTGAAGCTTTTACAGGATGTACTAATTTAAAAGAATTTAAGGCTGAAAATAATAAGTCTTATCAAGTAATAGGTAATGCTTTATATACAATAAAAGATAGTAGCAAATCAGATTTAAGACAACTTGTAAAGGTGCCACAAGCATTAGTACAAGATGATTTTGCTGTTTCAGATGACACTTACAAAATTTCTGATCATGCATTTGAAGGCTGTAAGGGAATAAAAAATATTACTATTCCTTCATCTGTAACTGTTATAGGTAATCAAGGTGCTGAAAGTGGGTATGGTTCAATTGCTACTTTTTCTAATTGTGAATTAGAAAACATTGAAGTAGTTGCAGCTACTGATGATAAAGAAGCACAATTTTCAAGTAATAATGGTGTTTTATATAGCAAGGATGGAACTAAACTTATAAAGTGTCCTCAAAAATCAAAGGCTATAGTTGATGGTAGCTATAATATACCTGATAAAGTATCTGAACTTGTAGATAATGCTTTCCAAGGATGCAGTGATTTAACACAAGTAGGAACTTTAAAGGCGACTAAAATTGGTGATGGTGCATTTGAAGGATGTGGTTTAACAAATGTTACTATAAATCCAAAGGTTGAATCAAAAATAGGAAAATTAGCTTTCAGCAATTGTGAAAATTTAAAATCAGTTGAAATTGGTAGTTTAGTAACAAGTATTGGTTATGGAACTTTTAATAATTGTCCTAAATTAGAAAAAATAAATGTTGATTCATATAATAATTATTATACTACAATAAATGGAGTTTTATATGCATATTCTCAAAGAGTATATAAAATAAGTTCTGAGTTAGATAAACTTATAACTGCTGCAACAATAAATTCAAGTGAAGAAGGTTATATAGGTGCTGTAAACAATTCAAAAACTGAAAATAAGACCTTAGTTAAGGATATAACATTATTACCTTATGCTACTTATGCATCTTACTATACAATTGAAAAAAGTGGTGATATTGAATCTATTAAAAAGGTAAAAAATGCTTCTGGTAATGGAATATCTAATCTTTCAGGTGAAAGTAAAGAAATAGTATCAGATTCTCAAGCTAGTGAGGCTGTACCATATCAAATAGTAAATAAAAAATATAAGCTATATTCTAAAAAAGGAGATCTTATAGAAAAAAATCAAAGTATTATGAATATACTAACCTTGTAGATAAAGCAGTTAATGTTTTAACAAAATTAGATGCTAAGGACATTAGTTTAACTCTTGTAAGATGCCCACAAGGTATAGATGCAACAAATATTTCAGATACTATAAATAGCATGCCTCAAAAGGTTAATAATATTGAGGCTTTTGCATTCCAAGGTTGTACTACTCTTAACAAAATGGTATTGCCAAATTCAATGGAAAACATTGGTGGATCAGCATTTAAGGATTGTACAAATTTAGAAACTATAACAACAGGTAAACAAGCAACCAAGTTCCAAAATCTTGGAACATATGCATTTAGTAATTGTTCAAAAATAAAGGAAATTTCTCTTCCTACATTAACATCTATACGTGCATATACTTTTAATAATTGTTCTAGCTTAGAAACAATAACATTAGGTTCAGGAATTAGTAGTATAGATAACAGAGCATTTGATGGATGTACAGCTCTTAAAAATATTACAGTTCCTGAAGGTGGAGATTACTATGATAAGAATGGTGTCTTATACAGAAAGGTATCTAATGGTGTTTATTTAGAAAAATATCCAGTTGGAAAAACTGAAGAAAGTTTTGAAATTCCAGATAATGTTACCTATATAGATCAGTATGCATTTAGAGATTCAGGAAAAATAGAAAAAATAGAGTTAGCTAACTTAAAAGAAATTGTATTACCAGATCAAAAAGTTGGTTTCCATTATAAATCTATATTTGAAAGAGAATTTAATACTACAAAGGATGCAGGTAAAGAATTTATATCATTAAGAGTAAAGGGAGATATTTCAAATAGTTCATACTTCAAAACTGGTAAAGATCGTAATGGTGACACATTAATTGGAATTAGAGCTAGTTCAGAAGGTACAATGACAATTCCAAAAGGTTCTCAAATAATTGTTTCTGGTGCTTTTGAAGGATTAAAAGCTCATAAACTTGTAATACCTACAGATATATCAACTATTGAACAAGGTGCTTTTGATAATTTTACTGTTGGTCAATTTGAAGTTTCTGGAAATAATTTTGTTGTAGAATCATGCGGAAGTTTAATGCAAAATAGTAATGAAACAGATAAAAATAAAAATAAAAAATATATCTTAGTTAAACAACCTAATGAAAAAAATGGAACAGATTATGTAGCTCCTGAAAATACTACAGATATCTTACATAATGCTTTCCAAGATTGTGATTATGCAAAAATTAATTTAGGTGCAAAAGTTTCTAACTTATCATCTGAAAGTTTCAATTCTTGCCCTAAATTAGCTGAAATTAATGTTGATGAAAATAATACTGATTATAAATCAATAAATGGAGTATTACTTTCAAAAGATGGTAAGACATTAATTAAATATCCTTCAGGAAAAACAGAAGGAAGTTATAAAATTCCAGATAGTGTTGTATTAATTAAGAAAAATGCATTTGCAGGAAATACTTATATTAAAGAACTTAAAACATCTCATGAGGGTGTTGTGCTTGAAGATGGAGCTTTTGGTACTCGAGAAGCTTTAAAATTAGTATTAGATACTTCAACTGATCCTGATATTGAAAAACCAATTATAAATGTAACTTCAATAAAAGTTAAGGGTGATACAATAAAGACAAATTATGAAGTAGGTAGCAAGCTTGACTTATCAAACTCAATGTTAACTGTAACATTTGATAATAATACTACTAAAGAAGTACAAATAACTGAAGATATGGTTTCTGGATTTGATGCAAATAAGGTAGGAACTCAAGATGTTAAAGTTACTTATGGTGGTAAAGAAACAACATTCCAAGTTGTAGTATCAGAAAAAATTACACCAGGTATAACTGTTTCAGGAATTGAAATTGATGGACAAAAATTTGTTACAAATTACAATGTTGGACAGGACTTACAACTTGGTTCTGCAACAATCAATGTAAAGATGAGTAATGGTACTACTAAGGTAGTAAATATTACATCTGACATGGTATCTGGATATGATAAATATAAAGAAGGAAAACAAACTGTTACAGTAACTTATGAAGGCAAAACTGCTACAATAGATGTTACAGTTTCAAAAGTACAAGCCCCTATAGTAACAGAAGTATCATTAGTTCCAGGAACATTTACGAAGACAAGTTATGCATTTGGTGAAGAATTAGATATAAGTAAAGCTGAACTTTTAGTTAAAAAATCAGATGGAACATCAGAAACAATAAAAGTAACATTAGACATGGTACAAGGATACGATAAACAAAAATCTGCGACACAACAAGTTTCATTTAATTATGGAGGCAAGAGTACGGTTGTTGAAGTAACAGTTCAAACAAAAACAGGCGATAATCATGGAATATTTGCTTTAGGTTCATTATTCACAGCTGCAATTGCAGGAACTTTCTTAAGCAGAAAGAAGAAAAATAACTAATTTTTAAATAAAAAATCACACGTTATATGCGTGTGATTTTTTTTGAAAATTTATATTCCAAGTGGAATTTTAAACATAAAGAATGATATAAGTAGTATTGTCCATGATATCATAAAGGCTATAGAATATGGAAACATTAATTTTATCATATCACCTAAAGTATATTCTGGTTTATATTTTTTTATGAAAACAAGAATAATTCCAGCATAAGACATTAATGGTGATATTACATTTGTTGATGAATCAGCAATTCTATATGCTGCGGCAACTATATCTGGTGTTAGTGAAGTGTTAACATGATAAAGCATTGGAATAAATATTGGTCCAAGCAGCATCCATTTTGAAGTTAACCCTCCAACAAATAAGTTTATTATTGCAGTTATTAATATAAATCCTATTAATAGCAGAATTGGAGAATTTGACAATCCTAAATGTTGAAGTAATGTTGCACCTAAATATGTAATATATGTACCAATGTTTGAATGGCTTAGTAGTGCTAAAAAATTGTAAGATACAAATGTTAACAATAATATATATCCCATACTTCCAAGTTGTTTTGATAGTGCATTAACTACATCCATAGGTTTATTAAATTTTTTAATAGATACTCCATAAAATAAACCTGGCATAAAGAATGCAAATGTAATAACTAAGATTATGTTATCCATAAATGGTTTTACTGTAGTTCCATCATCAGAAGTATAAGGTTTTAATGGACCTAAAGCTAATAATATTATTATTAATAAAGCTATTATTAAGCCTAATACAGCAAATTTTAATGCTTTGTTTTCTTCTTTCTTTACAGTAAAATCTGTTAAATTTAAATCTTTTGGAATTGAGTATTCTTCTTTTTCAAGTTTTGGTTGTATAAATTTAACTGTAACAAAATACCCTACTATTGATAAAAGTACAGTTGATGTTAGTATAAATATATAATGCATTGTAGGGGCATTTATTGCATTACCAGCAGAAGTTACAAAAGGAATACCTTGGGATTCTGAAAATACCTGAGCATTTTTACCTATAATAACATCAATAGGTGTTCCAGGAATTAAATTAGCACTAAATCCAGCAGATACACCAGCAAAAGCAGCTGCTATACCAATTAATGGATTTTTTTTAAGGCCTGAATATAAAAGTCCTGCTAAAGGAATAAGAATAAGGTAACCTGCATCTGTTGCAATACTACTCATTATTCCAAGAAATACTAAAAGCATTGGAAGAAGTTTTGTTGATACTTTTGTGCCAGCTTTTTTTATTAATGTAGTCAAAAGGCCAGATTCTTCAGCAAGGCCAACTCCAAACATAACAATAAGTATTGTGCCAAGTACACCACCACCATATGCAAGCCAGTTTGTAACAAGAGCATTATCAAGTATCCATCTGAAGTTTTCTGATTTGAACATATTTAAAATTTCATATGTTACAGCTTCACCATCTTTGCCTGCTGTTTGGAAAGTAATTCCTCCCATAAATAGTGTTATTATCATTACAGATACAAAAAATATTGAAAATATAATAACAGGATCAGGTATTTTTTTCCCTATTTTTTCAATAAAGTTTGTCTTATTTTTATTTTTCATAATGTTTCTCCTTTTTAATATGCTATAAAATATTATAATTACTCACAAGATATTTTCAATATATTTTTAGAATAATTATAAAAATATCAAAAAACAATGTAGTTATTTGTCGAGAAATATTAGAAGAATTAAAAATAGTATAAAGTTTTGATAAATTTTTAATGATAAAAGATAGAAAAAAACCTTACCAAAGTTCGGTAAGATTTTTGTGATATCTTCTAGGCATAAAATTATCTCGGCATTTTAAATTAATACGTTCTTTTATAGTCGTTGATTTATAAAAAATTTTAAACAAATTTTCAAAGGTATTGTCTTTGTTTAAGGATAATATTTCTTTTGATTTATCCTTGCTTAAATGTGTAATGAAATATGACTTTTTATCATATACTAATGCAATTTCACGGTTAAGATCATGTATTATAAAATTTTGATCAGAAAACCTTTCTGTAAAGTGATCAATAATTAAAGGAAGTATATTATAATCTGGTTCTATTTTTGAGTAAAAACTCAAAGGAGCAATTTCTTTAAAACGAACAAATTGCATGAAACGTTCAGCTTCAATATTTACTTTTTGGCAGTACTTATCAATTAGAATAATAGTACTATTATTTTTAGCTAAATTTATTGAAGTGCCAAACTTATAGCAAAGTTTAAGATATTTTAGTATTGTATTTTCACAAGAATCAATTTCACTAAGGTATGTTAGATAAATATTTTTAAGGACGGTATTATTAAGTTTTTTCTTTATACTTTTATAGACTCTAGTGTATTTGTCCATTTCTGTTTTAACATATGTAATTTGATTAAGCATATTAGGAATGTAATTTTTTTTATTTGTAATTATTACCTTATCTTTTATAGAGTATGCATAAAAGATGCTAGTAAAAAGCCCCTCAAAACTTCCATCATATATTAGTTCTTTAATATAATTATCCATGCTATTCTCCTTAAAATATATTTATAATTCGCCTGTTAAAGAAGAAGATTTATCTTCTAGTAGAAAAGATTTCTTTTCGTTAACAGATAAATTGTTGTTAAAAAAGCTTATTTGTTCTATATTTTCATCAATATAATTTAAATTAACTTTAGGTGTAAGGGCTCTACGTATTTTTATATCATCAAATTCAACAGAGCCATAGTATTTACCTTTGCAGGTAATAAAATATTGTGCTCTTTTCAGGACTATTCCAAGTTTTTTCAAGTCATAAAAATCTAAAAATCCTACTTTCCTAGTAAGTATTATTTTTCTAGCACCTCTAACACCAATTCCAGGAACCCTTAGAAGAGCTTCATAGCTTGCCTCATTTATTTCAATAGGAAAATTGTCTAGGTTATTTAAAGCGTATGATGTTTTAGGATCAAAATTTATATCAAAATTAGGATTTTTATGGCTTAAAAGTTCAGAAGCTTTAAAGCCATAAAATCTAAGAAGCCAATCACCTTGATAAAGTCTATGTTCACGAAGTGTAGGAGGATTTTTTATAGTTGGTAGATTTTTATCTGTATTTACAGGAACATATGCTGAATAATAAACTCTTTTTAAATTCATTTTATTATATAAGTTTTCAGAAAGATTTAGTATATTTAAATCAGTTTCTTTTGAAGCACCTACAATAAGTTGTGTACTTTGTCCACCAGGTACAAATAAATTAGCATTTTTAAATTTTTTTCGTTCGTATTTGTTTATTGAAATATTATTTTTTATTGTTTTCATAGGAGATAATATATCTTGTTTATTTTTTTCGGGAGCCAAAAGCTTTAAGGATTTTGATGAAGGTAATTCTAGATTTACGCTCATTCTATCTACTAAATTACCAGCTTTTTTAATAAGGTCCTCATCACTGCCTGGTATTGCCTTTAGGTGAATATATCCACCAAAGTTATAAACTTTTCTTAATTTATAAACTACATTATAAAGCATTTCCATAGTATAATTAGGTGTTTTAATTATTGCGGAACTTAAAAATAAACCTTCTATATAATTTCTTCTATAAAAATTTATAGTAAGGTTTGCTACTTCATCAGGTGTAAAAGTAGCACGATTAATATCATTAGATTTTCTGTTTATGCAATAAGAACAATCATATATACAGCAGTTTGATAAAAGAATTTTTAAAAGAGAAATACATCTCCCATCAGGTGTAAAGGAATGGCATATGCCAGATGCATGAGTAGAACCAATAGTATTTTTTGTGGTTTTTCTTTTTGAACCAGAAGAAGAACAAGATACATCATATTTTGCTGCATCAGATAATATTTTTAGTTTATGAGATATATCCATATAACAATCACCATACTTTTAAAATAATTTCTATATTAATATTATAAACAATTTTAAATACAAGAACAAGTGTTCGTATGTGGAAATATAAAAATATTTTGTAAAATTAAAAAAAGTATTGTACTACATAGGGATAGTATTGTATAATATACTTATATAAGAATTATACAATACTTTTTTTAAATGGGGGATGGGATTAATATGTATTTTTAGTGTATTGTATATATTTTTATTATAGTTATTTTATCCTTGTATAATTAAGGCATGTTACATAAATTATTATTAGCTTATACATATTAATTCTATCTTTAATTTGTTATTAAGCATATTTTTGTTATAAAATTGTAATTTTGTTATATTTGCGTTATGATTTTAGTAATGGAGATTTTTTGCCTGTAAAATATGGAGGCGATATAAATAGGTACTCTAAATAAATTATCTAAAGAAGAAATGAATATAATAAAAATAATGTGGGACGTAAATAGAAAAATTACGCCAACAGAACTTATTGATATTTGTGAAAAGAAGTATGGAAAGCGTTGGGCTAAGCAAACTATAACTACATTACTTAATAGAATGATGAAAAAAGGTGTTTTAAGTGTAGAAAGTCAAGGACGTAATAGGTTTTATACAGCTATATCAATTAGTGAATACGAACAAAAAAATGCTAAAGATATATTAAATAATATGTATAATGGGTCAATTAAAAATTTTTTAGCTGCATTATATCATGATAAAAATAAAATCTCAAAAAAAGATATGCAAGAATTAAAGGATTGGTTTTCAAATGAATCAGATAATATTTGAAACTATTATTAAAATAACTATTACAGGCAGTGTGTTTTTTATTCAAGCATTTCTTTTATCTTTATTTACAAAAAAAATACTTTCTTCTAAGTGGCATTTTGAGGTTTCTAAAATTTGTATGTTTCTTTTTATAGCTCCTATAAGTCTTATTGTGGGTTCCAAATTATTTCCTAAAAGTGAAATTATGTCAATTTATAGTTTTGATATAGCTAATATTGCATATAGTTCATTTAATTATGTGAATTTATTCATAATAGTTTGGTTTATTGGTTTTGTGTTATTTCTTGTTATAAATTCCTTTAATTACTTTAGATTTAAGAGGATTATAGGTAAATTTGATTCTAAAGATCAAAAATTAGACGAAATTTTACAAAATCATGTTTTTAATGAAAATTATAAAGTTTCAATTCAAAGAAATTCTAATGTTAAGTCTCCTATGCTTATAGGTATAAGAAAGCCTGTTATAAGAATACCAGAGTATTTGAATGATTATGATGAATTAAATTTAATAATAGGACATGAGTTGATTCATTATAAAAGAAAAGATTTACTTATTAAAATTATAAATATATTTATTATGGCAATAAATTGGTTTAATCCACTTATATATGTAGTTAATAAAAATGTTAATAGATGGTGTGAAATATCTTGTGATGAACTGTTAGTAAAAAGTAAAGAAAAATTTGAAAGAAAATTATACGGAAATTTGTTGTTAAAGGTTATAGAAAATGTAGATAATGAGCAAATAAATGATACGGTAGTATATTTAGGATTATGTAGTGAAAGCAAATATATAAAAAATAGGTTGTATATCATACTAAATTCTAAAAAATCAAGTATTATAAGGAAAGTTTTTTCATTTATAATATTATTTACATTAGCTTTTGAATCTATTGGAATTAGTACATTTGCTACAACAAAAGCTACATATAAAGTAAAGTCATTTATGGGTGGTAATTTTTCTTATGATAATATGATGTTTAACGATTTTAATGTGATAAATAATAATATTACTAGTAGCGATGAATATGTTGAAATGTCAGTTTCAATAGATAATTCAACAGGAAAGATAGGAGAAATTAATAAAGATTATTAAAATATTTTTAGATATGAAAATAGGATAAGCTTAGCTTAATCCTATTTTTTAAAGTATTTCAAGAATTTCAACTGTATAACTAGAACCAGGAGCTTCCACAGTAACAATATCTCCTGCCTTTTTACCAGAAAGGGCTTTTCCAAGGTCTGATTCTATACTTATCATCATATTTTCTGGATCTAAATCCATTGTTGTAACAAGAGTTACAATTTCTTCTTCATCATCTTCTACAAATTTTACTTTAGCTTTGCTATTTATGCCTAAAACAGAATTATTAGTTTCAGTATCATCAACAACAGTAGCTGTAGAAATCATATTTAAGAGATATTGGATTCTATTGTCATTAGCCCTATAATTAGCACAGGCTTCTTTGTATTCTGCATTTTCAGACCTATCACCATGAGCTGCAGCAATTAATTTTTCCTTTGCAATTTCAGCTCTTTTAACTGTCATTCTATAATCTAATTCTTCTCTTAATTTTTTTATATTTTCTTCTGTTAAAGTATTATGCATATTTATAACCTCCTTATATAGTACCATTACATATTATTATATATTAATAGGGAAAAAATTAAAGTATTTTTTATTTTATAACATAAATGTAAACTTTATTTCTTAAGTGAGTTGACAATTAAAGACTATTGGAATATATTTAGGATATCTTATATAATTTGGAGGAAATTATAAAATGAAATATTCAGTTAAAGATTTAAAAAATAAAGTGTTAAATGGTGGTTCTATAAATAGAGAAGAAGCAATATTTTTATCTAGGCAAGATTTAGATGAATTATGCAAGAGTGCAAATGAAATAAGAGAAAAGATTTGTGGTAATATGTTTGATTTGTGTACTATTATAAATGGAAAAAGTGGAAGGTGTTCGGAAAATTGTAAGTACTGTGCTCAATCTATTTCTTATAATACAAAAATACAAGAATATCCACTTCTATCTAGTAAGCCAATTGTAGAAGAAGCTGTATATAACCACAGTAAAGGTATATTAAGGTATTCTATAGTTACATCAGGAAAAAGGTTATCAGATAAAGAAGTTGATAGTGTGTGTGATAGTTTAAGAGAGATTCAAAAGAAATGTGATATATCATTATGTGGTTCATTTGGTTTATTAAATAAGGAACAGTTTGTTAAATTAAAAAATTCAGGATTAAAGAGAGTTCATAATAATCTTGAGTCATCACGTAAATATTTTTCTAAAGTCTGTACAACTCATACCTATGATGAAAAGATAAAAACTATAAAAATGGCAAGAGAAGCAGGCCTTAATGTATGTAGTGGTGGCATTGTAGGACTTGGAGAAACTATGGAAGATAGAATTGATTTAGCACTTCAGGAAAGAGAACTTAATGTTAAGTCAATACCTGTAAACATGCTTAATCCTATAAAAGGTACTCCTTATGAAAATAATAAGGTACTTACTAATGATGAAATGTGTAGAATTGTTGCATTATTTAGATTTATTAATCCAGATGCTAATATAAGACTTGCAGGAGGAAGAGGACTATTACCTGATAAAGGAAAGAAGTGTTTTATGTCAGGTGCTAATGCAGCAATATCTGGAGATATGCTTACAACATCTGGAATAACAATAGATTATGATATGAAAATGCTAAAGGATTTAGGGTATAAAGTAGGAATGTTAAATGAATAAGATTTTATATGTGGGGTAAATAGACCCCACATTAATTATCCTAAATTTCAATTTCTATCAATACAAGATGTTGAACTTAAAATTCTTAGTAATTTAGGATAAATTTTCATTAATTGCTTATTTATTTTTTTAAGAGTTTCAAGATAAAGAAGTTTTTCTTCTTCATTAGATTCTTCAATAAAGTTATTTTTATTTATTTCCCAAACTTCACATCCATCATAAGGATTTGCAGTTCCTAAATACATTAAGCCATTACAGCTTTTAAATAACGAGCTTCCACCGTAATTATTTTTATTATCTAATCCGTTAAGAGTTAAAGATTTAAAATGTATGCCATCTGTAGATGTGTAAATATCAAATCCTTTTGGGTATTTATAACATGTTATTATATTGCATATATCTGTATAAGCACTTAAAAGTTCATTATAATTTGCATAACCTAGTTTTTCTATATATTGATCACTATTGTATATAATTGTATCTCTTATTAATTTCATATTTGTTGAATTATCTAAAGTAGTTATAAATAATGTGCCACAATAGCAATTTATCTGCCAACCATAAATATTAAAAAAATTGTTAAAACCAGATTTATATCCAGATAAGCTTTGTATATTATTGTCACATTTGTTTAATGGAATTAAAGGGTCCCCACCTACTACTACATCTACATTATCATTTACATCTACTCTTATAATATCAAATCCTAGTGGTGCGAAAAGAGAAAGAGGAAGGTTTTTAGTGCAAGATATATATAGATGATTTTTAAATACATAAGAAGCTATTATATTTGAATTTGCTCTGTCATAAAAACCAGAATTTCCAATTTTGACCCATTCATTAGTTTTAGGATTTGAATTTATAGAACGCCAAAGCTCACATCCACTATTTGTAGATATTCCCACATAAAGCTTATTATTAAATTCATTTAAATTTTCGATTCTTCCAACAGGGTTTTTATTTGAATCAAAACAGATATTTTCTGTATCTATAACAGGCTTAAATTTTTTACAGTCAGGGTTTTTGCTTTCATAAAGGAAGGGGGTATTTTTAGCAAAACCAATTTTTATTGTAGAGAGATATAATTTCCCTTTAAATGAAAGTAGGCATTTACATGTAGTACCTAAAACATTTTTTGTATTAACTTTTGTCCATGTTATACCATCTGTACTTTTTATCAGGTAAATTTTTGTGCCTAATCCTGCAGCATACATTGCTTTTTCATTATCAGTTGAGTGAGTTATAAGTGAACTAAAGCCTTTTATTTTATCATTACAATCTGCTCTGAAAACTCTTTCCCAGCCTCGGCTGCCATCTCTTTTATAACGCCAAATTTCTGCATTGTTATCTGTGCCTTTTATTATCCAAGGTGGAATATTTATTATGCACCTTTTAGAACAGCCTAGGGTAGTTAAGGCATTTCGCACAGTTCCTACATATATATAATCACCAAGTTCAGTTATACATGATGCGTAGCTGTTTTGAATAGCATTTTTTTTGCAGGATGTATCAAAACCATTGGTTTCTGTTATTTTATCAAGGGTAAACATAAAATACTCCTTTGTAATTGCTAAATCTAAATAATATTATTATTTAGTATATGTAGCAAATATACGAAGGTGAATAAAATAACTAATTATTAAATTTAGTGTTTTTTAATATGTAAAAAGAAAAAGAACCAGTTTCTAAGATTTCACCATTATCATTAGTTATTTCAGCATTATAAAAGGCAATAGACTTACCTTGTCTTATTTTAGTAGCAGTACAATAAATATTTTTTTATAAATGTATATTTAATAAGCTTTAGAATTTTATTTTATTAATGTATAATGAATTTAATAGTATATAAAAATATATTGGAGGTATTATTTTTGAATAAAGAAAGTATTGAAAAAATGAAAAAACTTATAGAGGAAAAAAAGAAAAAAGGTCAAAATACAAAAAATACAGATAAAGCAACTAAAAAAATAGGAGCAGCTAAAAAAGGTAGAAGTAGTCATAATGGTGGTGGATTATTTGATAAATAATTAAAGGAGAATATTGTATGGATGTATCTATTGTTATAAATGAAATGATAAAATACTATGCTGGTGATGTAAAAAGAATTAATCATTTTTTAAAAGTTTATTCTTTTGCAAAATCAATAGGAGAACTTGAAAAAATAAATAATGATACTCAATATATTTTAGAAGTAGCTGCTGTTATGCATGATATAGGCATAAAAGTAAGTGAAGAAAAATATAATTCTTCAGCAGGAAAATACCAAGAATTAGAGGGACCAATTATAGCAGAAAAAATGTTGAAAAAACTTAATTTTAATGATGATATTATAAAAAGAGTATGCTTTTTAATTGGTCATCATCATACTTATACTAATATTTGTAGTATAGATTATCAAATATTAGTTGAAGCAGATTTTTTAGTTAATATATATGAAGATGGAATTAGTAGTGATTCTATAAAAACTGTAAAAAATAAGATTTTTAAAACTAAAGCTGGAATTGAGTTTTTGAAAAATATTTACAAAGATTAATCATCAGAATCTTCTAATATTATAATATAATAAAATCCTATATATCTTAAAATATTTGAAAAAACACTTAAAAGATATCCATTAGTAATTAATATATATGGCCACAATTTAATGTTATCATTTTTATATTTATTTAAAAGTATTTTTTCCTTAATTCGCCTTTTGTTAACTATATATAAAATTATATAACCTATAAGTACAAGTGTTTGTCCGAATAAAGTTACTTCATCTGTGGGAATATAATCATCATGATTTTTAGTAGTTTCTTTAATATCTAAATCTGCTCCATAAAAAAATATTGCATATCCAATAGATAAAAATGTAGCACCTATTTTTTCTAATTGAGCAATATTTATATCTATATTTTTTAAGTACTCATCTATATTATTTATAAAAGAAAAATCATACAAATAATCACTCCCATGCAATAATAACAATATTATTATATGAGTTATAATTAAAAATGCAGATACTTTTTGTATCATATACAAAAATATTGAGTAAAATATAGTAAATTACTTTTAATAGTGTTAATTATGGATGATAATAATTTTATAGAAGAAATTTTAAATTATCTTGGGTACAAAAAGGTAAATGCAGATAATTCTGAAAAAAATAATAGTAAAAAACAACAATATTGTAAAATAGATAAGTCTGGAGGAGCAGATTCAAATTGTTGTGCAGATGTTAATATGGACATACCTAATGGATTTCAAGATTTAGATCCAATATTATTTCTTGTAGTTGGCGAACTTATAGGAAATATTATTGCAGGTAGTACACCATTTAATGTGGCTAATGCAATTTCAAATTATTTGAATTTAATTGGGCAAGTTATTGAAACATATGCAGGTCAACAGGCATATTTTCAAGGAGGTCCTGGAAGACTTTATAATAAAAAATATAAAAATATAACAAATCCTTTTATGAGTTGTGCTGAAAAAGATAATTCAAAAGCAGATAATGATGACAATGAAAATGTGTATGAAAAAATAAAAAATATAGAAATATATTTAAATTTAATGAAGGATAATTTTTCCCGGGAAATAAATGAGATTAATCTAAAAATAGATAAAATAGAAAGTGTATATACAAATAAAGGTAAGTTATGAATTCAATTTATTTTGGAAATATAGATGAAATATTAAAATCTTATGGATATGAAAAGTGTAATTGTAATTCTTCAGAATCAGACACAAAAATAGATCCAACAGCTGGAGCTAAAGATAATTATTGCAGAAATTTTGATTCAGATGTTTTTTATGGGTTTCAAGATATTGACCCGATGCTTTCTATTGTTGTATGTGAAATACTATCAAATGTAGTTTCTAATGAACTTCCAACTAATATAGCAAATGCCTATGGAAACTGGCTTCAGCTTATAGCACAAGTTATTGTAGCTTTTAATACTCAACAAGCATATTTTCAAGGAGGCCCTGGAAGATACTATAATCCTGTATATAGAAATGTATCAAATCCTTTTTGTACTAATGTAAAGGCACCTAATGGTGGTGAACATTCGGATTTAGGTAAAGCTTGTGATACTAACAATGATGAAGATATAATTAGTAAAAAAGATAGAAAAAATAAGGAAATTAGAAGATTGAAGGAAGAAATTAAAAAATTAAAATCGCAAATAGAAATGTTAGAAAATGAAATTAATTCTTTAGAGTAAGCTATTAAAGAATTAATTTTATTTTTTTAAAATATCAGCTAATTTTAAGATTTTATTGGTATTATAATAATATAAGTATTATAATAATATAAATTTATAAAAGTATGGGGGATGTTTTTTGTGAAAAGTGTTAAGAAAAAGTTTTTTTCTGTAATTATTTCATCTTTTATGGTTTGTAATTTATTTAGTGGCATAACTACATATGCAAATGATAGTTTAGACAATAGGCAAAATACTAATGTTTCAATGGTTTCTTCAATAAAAGATCCAGAAGAATCTGTGAGAATACTTGTACAATTAGATGGAGAGGCAGCTGTAGATAAAACAAGTAATGAAAATGAAACAAAAGATATAGAAGAATATATAAAAAAATCTCAGGAAGATATTATAAAAAAGGTTCAAGATATAACTGGCAATAAGGTTAGAAAAAAATACAGTTATCTTGTAAATGGATTTTCAATAGAAGGAAAAAGAAAGGATATTGCTGAGATACAAAAAATACATGGCGTAAAAAGTGCAGAAGAATCTGTTAAAATGCAAAGTAAAATGCAAACATCTAATACGCTCACAGAAGCTGAATCTGTTTGGAATAATTGTTCATATAAAGGGGAAGGTATGGTTATAGCAGTAATAGATACTGGTTTTGATTATACTCACAAAGATTTTCAAACTATTGATGAGGAAAATGTAAAAATTACAAAGGATTTAGCAGATAATGATATAAAAAATCTTGGATATGGAAAATATTTCAGTGAAAAAATTCCTTATGGGTACAATTATGCAGATGGAAATGATGAGATTAAAAATGAAGACCAAATACATGGAATGCATGTAGCAGGTATTGCTTTAGCTAACGGCGAAATTAAGGGGGTAGCTCCAGAAGCACAGCTACTTGCTATGCGAGTTGCTGATAAAAATGGAGAGTTTTATAATGAAGATATCATTCAAGCCATAGAAGATGCTGTTAAGCTTGGAGCAGACGTTATTAACATGAGCTTTGGAACAGATGGTGAGTATTATGGAAGCAATGATTTATTAAAAAAAACAATAGAAAAGGCAATAGGAAAAGGAGTTATATGTGTTAATGCATGTGGCAATGCACAAACTTCAGTATCATCAGATGCAAGTTCTAATTCTATACAAAATTTACTTGATTTAAAGGATACATCTGCAGTTGATATTACTTCTCTTGATTCGTTTTCAGTTGCGTCTATGGACAATTTAACAAATAATAATTATGATAGAGATGATTTTTTTCCTTTTTCAAATAATGCAGGTAGCAACAGCAAAAACGAAAATATGTCTTCATTCTCATCATGGGGGCCAAGCCCAGATTTAGAATTAAAGCCTGAAATAACAGCACCAGGTGGAAATATAAAATCTACTGTATATAATGATTCTTATGAAACAGAAAGTGGTACATCAATGGCATCACCTAATGTGGCTGGTGGTTGTGCATTAATACTTCAGTCATTAAAACATAAGAACATTGATTATTCTCAAGATATTAATAAAGTTGATATAATAAAATGTTTAATGATGAATACTGCAAAAGTTTTAACAAACAGCAGTACTGGAGTAATATATTCACCAAGACAACAAGGAGCAGGACTTATGCAACTTGAAAAGGCAGTAAACAATAATGTTATTGTTACTGACGATAGAAAGAAACCATATATTGCATTGAAAAATATCCATAGTAATAGTGTTTCATTTGAAATGACATTAACTAATTATGGTAAAGAAGATGTTTCTTATACTTTAAAAGATGAAAATTTATATACAGAAGTATGTGAAAATAATATAAGTATGGAAAAAGAAATTAGTGGAGCAAAAATATCTTTTAATGAAAACAATATAAAAGTAAAAGCTGGTGAAACTTTAACTGTTACAGGAACATTAAGTTTACCAGATAATTTTCAAAAACAAAATTTTGTAGAAGGATTTATATCTTTTAAAAGCAGTGATGAAAAAAATCCTGATTTATCAATACCAATCCTTGGATTTTACGGTGATTATGGTGATGAGACTATTGTAGATGCACCTATTTATGATGATAATTCATTACTTGGTATAACAGGGCTTGGACAATTAAGCGATGATGGTAATACTTTTAATTATTATGGAAGTACAGAGAAAAATGATTATGATTTTTCATATGGAATGAATAATGAAAAGTATAATTCAAAAGTTAAGGTTAATAGTGATAATGTTGCATTTTCTCCTAATAATGATAATGTTAAAGATGATGTTCAATTAATGACATATTTTTTGAGAAACGCTAGGGAATACAAAGTAGAAGTGTTAGATAAAAACAAAAACTTAGTAGGTAATACAAGAAAATTTAATGATAGAACAAAAAATCTTTATTCTTATTATATTCAATATTCACTAGCAGGTTTATTTAATGAAGGTTATTCATGGAATGGCACTTATTATGATGAATCAACAGGTAATAATAAAGTTGTAGATGATGGACAATATTATATAAGAATTACTACAAATGGATATACTGAAAATGCAAAAAATCAAGTAATAGATTTACCTGTTAAAGTTGATACTAAAACTCCAGAAGTTCAAATTGAAGATGTATCATTATCTAGAAGAGGTTTTGGAGGTAATGTATGTACTATAAAATGGAAGGCAAATGATGATTTTTCAGGAATGTCCAATGAGGCATATGCTAATATTAATGGCGATTCATCATATATGGTTAAGTTAAATAATATAAATGAAAATAATGGAGAATATTCTGCTATGGTTCAGTTAAATAGAAATTTAAATGTAAAAAATTTAAGCTTAACCGTAAGTGATAATGCAGGAAACAAAAAAACTGTATCAAATGATAGCAACATAAAAGTGGAAGATGACAATACTGCACCTGAAATAACTATTATATCTAGATATGCAGAAGGCAGTGTGAATTATACAGCTAGTAATCAAATAAACTTTACAGTAACAGGAAAAGATGAAAGTGAAGTAACATGTATTGCAAAAAATGAAACAGCTGGAGTTTCAGCTACATCAGAAATGAATTCCAAAGGACAAGCTAATGTTTCACTAGCACTTACAAATGGTGCAAATTTAATTTCTGTTAGATTAAAGGACTTTTATGGAAATATATCAGAGACAGAATATTTTACTGTTGTTTATGTGGAAAATTCAAGTTCTATAAGTGCCGGATTTACTAATGTAAATGGAACTGTAGGAATATCAAGTGAAAATACTATAAATGATGTTTACAAATTAGAAGGGTATGTTACTCAAAAACCAAAGAAATTAAAAATAAATAATGAAGAAGTTGCAGTTAATGATGATTTAACTTTTAATTATAATTCAAAATTAAACCAAGGACTTAATAAAGTTACATTATCTGTTGAGGATAATGATGGAAATGTAATTACTGAAAATACTGCAAGATTATATTATGATAATATAGCACCTACAATAAATCTTGATAAATCAATAGATATATCAGAGAATAATACAATAAACACAGATAAGGACAGTATTGTAGTAAGTGGTAATGTTTGTGATAATTCAACTGAATATTATGTTTTTATTAATGATGAACAAGTTTTAAGCAGTGATAGTAATAAAATGAGAATTATAGATGTTGCAGATTCAAATTTATTAAATAGACAATTTTCAAAGGAAATTTCACTTAATGAAGGAATAAACGTTATTACACTTGATGCTGTTGATTTATATGGTAATAAAACTGAAAGAAAAATAAAGGTGTTTAGAAAAAGCCTAAGTATTAGTGACAATAAAGATATAAATAATAATACTAATAAAGATGATACAGATATTTCAAAAGGCGATGATTCTAAGACAGATAATACCAAGGATGATGATAAAAAGCAAGATAATGACTCTAATAAAAAAGATAATAATAACTCAAATATAGATAATAATCAAAACAATAATAAACAAGATGATGGACAAGGAAATAAAACATATGATAATTCTCTAATTATAGTATTATTAGTGTTTTTTATAGGATCATTTGTAATTTGTAGAAAAACAAATAAAATTATAAAGTAAAGATTTTAAAAAGGGCTTTTTAATAGGGCCCTTTTTAAATTTTAAAGTAAATTTTTTGCAATATTGATAATAAGTATTTATTATTGTTTATTACTCGTGGTATTTTTATTTGATTTTTTCAATTTTATAAGCTTTTTTTGTATTAATAATAAATTTGTTTTCTATAAGTTTTCCACCTAATATTAATAATTTGTATAAGATTATAGTAAATATACTTTCGT
>JAAYQS010000219.1 GCA_012519155.1 Clostridiales bacterium | reverse complement strand
GATCTTATTGAAAAAGAATATAAGGCAAAACTAGAAGAGTTAGAAGCATTAAAGAAAGAGAAAATAGACAATGCAGTAAGTAGCAGGAATGAAGCGTTAGAAATTATGGAAGAGTTTATGTAGGAGGCTAAATTAATGAACTTAACAATAGAAAAGAAAAGAAATAGAGTGTTTGATTATTGTGCAAAGACAGGTTGTGCATGGTGGGATAGATATGAAGAACCTAATGCTGATGCAGTAGAAAAATTGGTAAAAAGAGTTATCAAGTAGTTCGTAATATGCAGAAAGGGTGAAGTGATTTGAAAGTTAAATGTAAAGCTAATGATTGTTTTTATAATGTATATGGTATTTGCGTAAAAGATGAAATAAATATCGAGAAAGTAAATGCTTATGACGACAACTGTGCTGAATGTGTTGATTATTATATTGAACCACAAAAGTTAAAATGTTGGTGTTGTCAAAATGAAAATGTGGTTAAAGGACAAAAATGTAATAATTGTGGAGAAATAGTTTAATTCACAATACTTATATTTGACGAAGTATCGAGTAATTATCAAGTAGGTATCAAGTAAAAGTATTAAAAAAGGAGGAACAAATGGATATACAAGAATATCAAAATAAGGCTACGAGAACATTGAAACCAAATACATTAACCAGTGAATTAGAAAAAGAAATGTGTTTTGGATTAGTAGGAGAAACTGGTGAAGTTATAGACATATTAAAGAAATATTTATATCAGAATCATCCATTAGATAAAGAGCATTTAAAAGAAGAATTAGGTGATGTATGCTGGTACTTGTGTAATTTAGCAACTATAACTGGTATAGATATGAATGATGTATTAAATAACAATATTAAAAAATTGATGAAGCGCTATCCAGAAGGGTTTTCAGCTGAAAGGAGTATTAATAGAAATGAGTAAAATAGAAGATCATTTAAATATATGTACAAAATTAAACTCAATCTACAAGGCTAAGAACGCTGATTATGGCGATAGCTTTGGGAAATCATACAGGGAATATGGATTAACAATGCCATGTATAAGGTTGGAAGATAAATTAAATAGATTAAAAAGCTTAAATTTTAGTAAATCAGCAAAGGTAAATGAAAGTATAGAAGATACATTAATGGATTTAGCTAATTATGCAATTATGACATTAATAGAGTTGGAAGGTGAAGAATAAATGAAGATAATAGAGCCATATATAGAAGTTTTAGACAATTTAGATGGACAAGCCATCTTAAAGAAATTAGAAAGAATAGGTAGAGTTTGTTATAAAAGTGAAGGAAATATAAATGACGAATCAGCAGAAAAATTTATTTCTAACATTTTAAATAGAAATCATGAATCTGTTATAGAACACGAAAGTATATCTGTTAGAATTATATGTGATAGGGGCGTAACTCACGAAATTGTAAGACACAGAATAGCAAGTTATAGTCAGGAAAGTACAAGATATTGTGTAGCGGGAGATACCAAAATATCGTTCAGTAATCCGCACCAAAAAATGACAATAAAAGAACTGTACAAGAAAAAACAATTTTCAAAAAACGGTTCATGGAAAAGACTAAGAGTAAAACAAGTTAATGAAGATACTGGAGAAATTATTTATTCTCCAATAAAAAATATATTTAAAAATGGGATAAAAGAAGTTTATGAGATAACAACAGCTTTGGGGTACAAATTAAAACTTACAAATGAACACAGAATTTATACTTCTAAAGGATATGTTCCATTAAGAGAATTAAAAGAAGGAAATTCTATATATGTCAACGGGCAAGTTGTAGAAAAAAACGAATTATATAAAAATCATGATTGGTTGTATCATCAAAACATAACACTAAATAAATCTTTTGTTGAAATAGGAAAAGAATTTAATTTTAACACAAGTACATTGAAAAAATGGGCAAGGAAACTGAATATTCCTAAAAAAGGAACGGGGTATTTTAATATAGGTAGAACACCGTGGAATAAAGGATTAACAGAAAGTGATGATGTAAGAGTTAAAAAGCAATCAGATGCATTGAGAATGTATCATCATTGTGGAAGAAGGAAAGATAAAATACTAAAAGAAGATACATCTAAATATCAAAAATACAAAAAGCTATATTGTGAAGTTTGTGGAATTATTAGCGATAATTTAGAAGTACATCATAAAAATTGTAATCGCAGTGATAATAATCCTAACAATTTAATTACATTGTGTAAGTGTTGCCACCAAAGAGTACATCATAAGAATTTATTGATAATACATGAGGATTCTATAGTGTCAATAAAAAAATTGGTGAAGAAGAAGTATATGATTTAGAAATGGATTCTAAGTGGCATAACTTTTCCGCCAATGGTATTATTGTTCATAATTGTAATTATTCAAATGATAAATTTGGAAATGAATTAACTTTTATAAAGCCCTGTTTTTTTAAAAACAGGCAGGTTGATTATAGCGTTCGGGAAAGCACTATGAGGTTTATAGAGAACGAGTATTTCATCCTTATTCAGCAAGGGGCTACTCCAGAACAAGCTAGAAGTATATTACCTAACAGTCTAAAAACTGAAATAGTTATGACAATGAACTTAAGAGAATGGAGACATTTCTTTAAACTTAGATGTGATAAAGCTGCACATCCTCAAACAAGAGAAATAGCTAATATGATATTAAAAGAATTCAAAGAGAAGATACCAGTTATATTTGATGACATAGAGGTGATTAAATGATTGAATTAAAAAATATAGATTTATCTGAAGTAAGTCTAAAAGCACAATATAAAAAAGTATTTGAGGAACAACACGAATTAGAGAGAGAACTATTCAAGTTAGAAGATGAAAATTTTATGCAAAGTCTTACCAGTGTTCCTAGAATATCAGGTTCATATAAACAAAAAGCAATTGCGGAGTTTTGGGATGTAGTACAAGCTTGGTTAGGAGTATTAGCTAAAGATAATATTACAGCATATGACGTTATGGAATCCTATCCAAAACATTTAGAAAAGTTAAAGCATAGACCAAGAGATTAGAAGGGGTGAAGAAATTGAGAGCTAAAGAATACTTGGAACAGATAAGGTATTATAAGGTAATGTTAGATATTAAACTAGATGAACTTGTAATGCAAAAAGAAACAATAGAGAATATAAGTGGTATGCAGATATCTGAAAAAGTACAAACATCACCTACTAATGATGCTATGGATAATACAATAATAAGACTAGAGAAAATAAGTACAGATATAGAAAAAACAATAGCAGATATGCTAGATAAAAAGG